>CAYQWO010000591.1:1847-2500 GCA_964421095.1 uncultured Syntrophaceae bacterium | reverse complement strand
CCTCCCATACCCACCAAGACGGCACCAGCACCTTCTGAAGACTCCATCTTGTAATTTCTTCCGGAAGGTTTGGGGTTGGTTTTTAAGTTAATAGGAGCCGACTGGAAAATACAACAATGGCAAAATAGTTTAAGATCAGCGGATTGTCAAGGCAAAACTTGATTTCGACCTTCATTTCAATTTAGGCAGCCGGGACAGGTTTTGGCAAATCCGAGAGAGGGCCGGGTGATCCTTTTCAATTTCCCAAATCTCCCTTCTCTTTTCTAAAGGCGCTGCGTTCTCACGTTGTTCTGCCCGCGTCTTTCCCGCTCGGTCCCTCTTCTTTCTGGAGGGTCGGAGAAAATGTTGTAAGTGCGTTAGGTTGCATCAGAAGGGGGAAAAGAGATGCCAGAAGATTGGCCGGCCGCGAGATTTGTCCACAAATCCTGTGAAATAGATGTGGAAAAGGTTAGGAATAAAACGAATAATCTGATAAAATTGCTGACCTTTCTAAGCGCTGCCTATTTTTGAGTCAGTAAAAAAATTAATAATATTGAAATGTTATGCTTAGATTCCCTCTGGGACTGGGTTTCCAGGAAATGAGGGTCGAAAAATCCCCAATTATCAACAATCTTCACGCTGGGATTTGCAAAGAGCCGCGAAAAAAGCCCATC
>CAYQWO010000591.1:0-1837 GCA_964421095.1 uncultured Syntrophaceae bacterium | reverse complement strand
CCAGATTGAAGAAAAGGCGGCTCGTTGAGGGTCCGGCGAGCATCTCGGAGCTTTTCCATCTGTCCTTTGCTTTCCCGAATTTTTGGAGTGCCAGGGAAAAAGATTTTCTTATCATAAAATATTTTGCGAATGCAGGAATCATTGGGTATCATGGAAATGAGAGTGGAAGGGTGATCGTCAGTGAAACCGACTGCTAAACAAACAATAGAGACGGTCACTGACCCTATTTTTCGGGGAGGGAAGGGTGAGCAACAATCAAAAAGATGAACGGGCGACGCATGCCTTGTATTGGGAGAAACTGGCCAGCGCAGAGCCGAATGAAGTTTGCCACCGAACGGGGGCCACGTACAGCTGGGAACGAAAAGGGTACTTTCTACCCGTCCTCAACCAGAAATATCTAATCGCTCCGGGAGAACAGAAAATTTTCTGCGTGCGCGGAGATTTCTGTGAGGAAGAAAAATTGCGTGATTATTTCTACCTGATGGTCCTCCTTTATTTATTAGATGCCAAGGGGGGAGAACCCACGCGCACATGGATTAGCGAGAAGGATCTCAAAGGCGGGACGACCTTCTTTCGCGGCCCGCATGCCCTGCGGGTGGAAGAATTGCAGACTGCTTTTGGGAAGAATCCCGAGGCCTTCGGGCATGCGGGAAGACAGTTGGGCGGGGTGGATCTCCTTTTTGGAGATAAGGCTTTCGCCCTGACGGTATTTCCGAAAGTCCCCCTGGCCTATGTTCTCTGGAAAGAGGATGAGGAATTTCCCGCCCAGGTAACGGTCATGTTTGACTCCAGCATCCAGAATCATTTTTCCCTCGATGGCGTCTGGTGTATCGTAGCCGAAGTGAGCCAGCGCATCCTGGATGCGCACCAGTCATGAAGGGAAAAATCGCCTACATCGTTGCTGACCTGGAAGGCTCAACCGGAGCCTGGACCAAGGCCCATACCCTTTGGGGCGCCCCGGAGTGGCAAGAGGCGCGGGTGGAGCTGACAAAGGATATCAACGCCGTTGTCGATTCCCTCTTAGAGATGGAGGTCAAGGGAGTTATAGTTAAGGACTTTCATCGCACGGGCTATAACCTGATCCCCCGATACCTGGACAAGCGCGCGAAGCTGGTTTCCGGATATTATATCCGGCCGGCCGTGGGCTATGGGAAACTGTATGGCGCTGATTTCGCCCTCTTTGTCGGGCTCCACGCCTCCGGTGGAAATGAGTCCGGCTTTCTGCCGCACACCCTGACCAGCAGGATCGCCGAAATCCTGGTCAACGGGAAAAGGGTCTGTGAGGCCGAGCTTTTTGCAACGGCTCTTTCCTCTTTCCAGGTACCGGTGTGCTTCTTCTCCGGATGCCCGGCCGCCTGCCAGGAGGTGGCCCAGAAGATGGACTGGGTGGTAACCTATCCCATCGCTAAAGAGCCTGAGATTTATGGCGATGAAAGGAAACGCCAGGCCTACATTGCCCAGAAGCGCGAGGGTCTGAGGGAGAAGATCAGGGAGATATCCCACCCGAAGGCTATGCCCCTTTTCGCCATGAAGCCGCCCTTCGATTGCCAGGTCATCTTTGGAGAAGAAACCGAGGCCCGGCGCATGAACCCCTGGGGATTTTCTCAAGAGGGAAAAATCATCCGCTTCCGCGCGGAACAATTCTTGGAGCTATACCAGAACCTCCTCAAGATCGCCTACTTCCCCAAGCTGGCCTACCAGATGCGGTCACTGGTTTTGCCTTTGACCCGGGTAGTCTGGAAAATCCAGTCCCTGAAGCACCTCCCCCTTTCTCCTTGACTTTCTCTTGTTCTATTCTTACGATAATTAATCATCGGGGCGTAGCGCAGTCTGGTAG
>CAYQWO010000590.1:0-2543 GCA_964421095.1 uncultured Syntrophaceae bacterium | reverse complement strand
TGATTTCAGGGTCCCGGAAGAAAAGTGGGCCCTGGGCAAGCTTTCAGCAAAAATTTGGTCAACGAATTTGGAGATGAACCAGGAAATTTTATGATAATGGGGAAGATGAATCTCTTCTCCGTGTCCTCTGTGGTTGGTTTTTGACAATACGAAAAACCGGAAAAGGAGGTTCCGGATGAGAGATACGCAAACTTGGGAGATGCTCAAGCTTCATAAATCTGCCTGGGAAAAAACGTTGCGGGCGGAGGTCGAGCGCCGGGGAGAGCGTCAGAAAGAATTTTATTCCAGCTCCGGCATCCCTTCCCAAAGCCTTTACACGCCTCTGGATCTCGAAGAGGAGGGCGTTGATTACCTTGGCGATATTGGATTTCCCGGGGAATACCCCTTTACGCGGGGAATTTATCCCAATATGTACCGGAGCCAACCGTTTCTCTTTCGGATCTACACCGGCTTTGGAACGCCCCGGGAAACGAACCAAAGGATCAAGTACCTCCTGCACTTAGGGGTAAACGATTTGCAACTGGCTGCGGACCTTCCCACTCAGGTGGGGTACGACTCCGACCACATCATGGCCCGGGGAGAAATCGGAAAAGTGGGGGTGGCCATCGATTCTCTGAGAGACATGGAAATCCTCTTTGATGGGGTTCCTTTGAATTCCTTCCAGAGGGTTAGCACGCTTCTTAATTCCCTCGGCCCCATTGCCCTAAGTTTGTTTATGGCTCTGGGGGCCAAACAGGGCCTCCCCGTTCAGGATTACGTGGTGGACCTGCAAAATGATGTAATAAAAGAGTATGTTTCTCGGGGGACTCATATCTTCCCCATGGAACCTGCGGTCCGCCTTTGCACCGATGTGGTGCGCTTTTGCGCGGAGCATGCCCCTCACTGGTACCCGATGACCGTTTGTTCCAATCATCTGAATGCCGCCGGCGCCGGCTCAACCGCGGCCACTGCTTTCGCCCTGGCCAATAGCCTGGTTTACATTCAGGACATCCTGGAGAAAGGGATGCCGATTGACCGCTTCGCCCCCCTCCTCTGCATGTTTCTGGATGAACGGGAGGACATTTTTATTGCCGTGGCCAATTTTCGGGCCACGCGGCGAATCTGGGCCAGAAATATGAAGGATCGGTGGGGGGCGAAAGACCCCAAATCAATGGCCCTGAAGATTACAGCCTACAGCCACGGAGGGGAAACCCTGCGGGAACCTTTGAATAACATTGTGCGGATCGCCTACGCCGCCTTGGGCTATGTCTTGGGAGGCGTGCAATTCCTCTACAATGCTTCGTTTGACGAGGCCCTCTCCCTTTCATCGGAGCAAGCAGTGAAAGTAGCCATTCGTACCCATCAGATCTTGGCGAACGAATTGGGAATTATCAATACCGTGGACCCTTTGGGCGGTTCCTATTACATTGAGACACTGACCTGCCAGATCGAAAAGCGAATTCTGCAGATATTGGAGAAGATCGAATCCCTGGGAGGAGCGTTGGCGGCCATCCGCGAGGGGTACTACCAGAGCATGATTGCCGAAGGAGCATCGCTACGGCAGCGGAGGTTTGAGAAGGGAGAAATGGTCTCCGTAGGGGTCAATGCCTACCGTACAGAGGAGGAGGATCCGGAGCCCCTTTTCCGGATGAACCAGCAGAGCGAGGAAGAACAGATCAAGAGCCTGCAGTCCCTGCGTCGGGAAAGGAATTACAGAGAGGTCCAGACGACCCTATCCACTGTGAAGCAGGCAGCCAGGAGCGGAGAAAATCTCGTTCCGCCCATTTTCTCTGCCGTCCAAGCCTATGCCACGATAGGGGAGATCACCGATGTTCTGAAAGAAGTCTTCGGAGAATACAAGGAGGCTGTTTCTTACCTTTGAGGAGGCCCCATGCAAGAGAAGATTCGCGTCCTCATATCGAAGGTGGGGCTGGATGGTCACGATGTGGGGGCGAAGCTTGTAGCCAAGGCTTTGCGCGATGCCGGCATGGAGGTGTTATACGCCGGCCTGCGCCGGACCCCTGAAGAAATCGTCAACATCGCCATTCAGGAGGATGTGGATGCCATCGGCATCAGCATCCTCTCGGGGGCTCACATGACTTTTTTCCCCCTCATTCTGCAGCTCCTGGAAGAAAAGGGGGCCTCCGAGATCATGGTTTTTGGGGGAGGCGTCATTCCGCTCAGCGATGTAAAGGAGCTCAAACGGCTGGGAGTTCGGGAATTATTCCGGGCCGGAACCAATACATCCGAGATCATTGATTTTGTCAAGCAAGAAATCGGCAAAAAGAAAAAAGAGAAGAATTGCACCGCAGAGCCCGCGGAGAACGTCCCGCTCCGAGCGGGATTAAATCATTCAAAAGACTAAATTAAGAAAAGTCGGGTCTTTTTGCGTATTTCCATTTTATTAACAGTCTGAAAATAGCACTCACATGTCGTTCTTATCCGTCATGCCGGAGATCCTTAATCCGGCATCCAGTGCCTTTCAAAAACCTCTGGATTCCGGCTTACAACCTGCCGGAATGACGGCTAAAAGATGTCTAGACTATTATGAGGCCCCTTAATGA
>CAYQWO010000589.1:287-2545 GCA_964421095.1 uncultured Syntrophaceae bacterium | reverse complement strand
CCGGCTCCTCGATTTTAATCACCTCTGCCCCTAAGTCGGCCAACAATAAGGACCCGTAAGGGCCAGCCAGCATGCGGGAGAGGTCGATGATCCTCACGTTACTGAGAAGAGAAGCCATATTCATCCTCCTCTAACAACCTGTTTTCCAGTCCTGTTGCCGTTTTTCCAACTCGTCCATTTTGTCCTTAGCGAACATGTTCTGACCTCCTTTTTGAGGGGGTTACAGAGTCCGAGGGGATTTTTATCCTGGAATCTCGACCTCCAGAAGTGGCCCGTGTTGCTGGCAGGCCATAACATCGGTATCCCCCACTCCCCCTGAAACCTGAGGCCTTACGATGGTGCTCTTAATGGCCAGGGCCGCATCATAATAACCGAAGAAAAGGACGGATTCCAACGGAAGATGATAAAGCCGGGCCATCAGGTCTCTGGAGAGAATGCCCTCCTGCTTCACCCGTTCGTAGGACTCGCGGTCCCGAAAGATAATGTCAAAGGTGATCTCGAAGGGACCGGCATTTTTGCTCCGGATCACTTCAGCCAGTTCTTTTAGTTTCGCCACGGGAGATTCCCTCTCATCCAGTTTTTACTTAAACCTCTTCAAACCTTATGGGAAACAGTTCGCCGGGATCCTTAACCGGGAGCAGATGATAGATAGTAAATTCGGCCACCTCTCCAGCATTGATCAGATCCGGGGAAAAGGGAACCGCCAGGTTGCCGGCTGTGCTCTTGCGTCCTTCAAACCCTGCATGGAGGATGATGGATTTGGCAAAGGCGCATACTGTGGTGGCGATCTCCTGAGTCTTGCCGACCGCCTCAATGAGCAGGCCGACTTCATGGGGGTCGCCTTTGCTCTTCAGGGGTTCAAGAGCTCCCAGGGTCCCATCCCGCCCGTAAACGTGAAAGATTAGATGGTAGGCCTCTTTGGGGATGTCCGGAAAGTTATCGCGCGTCCGTGCTTGGGCTATTTCAAGAAGATAGTCCAAATTTTGGATGACCGCTTCGTCGCGAACTGACCCGATGATAAAAGACCGGTAGCCGACGAAACCGGCGCCCTCCAGCTTCACTTTGCAGCTCACCGGAACCCAGCGGGATCCGAAGACCTTGACAGTGCGTTGATCAACAGGTTCATACCGGGCCTCCCGGGTATCCACATATCCCCCCGGCTGTTGAATGGTATACGGGTCCCTCTGCTCATATAAGGAGTGCTCGGCGATCGAGCGCACGGTCGCCCTGCGGTTTGGGTTCGTGGGGGCGATGAGAAAATGATCCTCCCGGATGGTTCCGATCATGATATCGCTGCTGCTTCCCGGGTCTGCGGCGATGGCTCCGCATTCCAGGATTTTTCCCGCATGGAGGGAGAGGCCGGGATCAAAACCCTGTAAGATTGGCAGGGCGGCAAAGAGAGCATTGTCACAAGCCCGGCCGCAGACGACCATTTCGGCGCCTTCCCGCAAGGCCTGCACAATCGGTTGATGACCCATCTGGGCCACCACCTTTGAACTGCGCTCCACATGTTCAACGGTCAGATTTCCCTGGTGGGTGAGATCTTCGATCCCTTCGGGAGCGGTCCTGAGGCGATGCTTCAGGTATTCCCGGTCGATCTCCGAGGAGATGATGGCCATCCGAAAATGGTACCCGGCCTCCTTGGCCACTTCTTTAAACCTTCTGGCAAAATACTCCAGCTGTTCATTGTTTCCCGCAATCCCCACTGATCCTACGATGTAGGGAATCCTCCGTTCTCGGGCTGCCCGGAGTTCGATCTTAAAGTCTCGGAGGATGGTTTTTTCGATCAACGGTAGGGGCAACCTTCCCGCTAAAGGGAAAGGCCCCAGGTCTGTGCTTCCGCCATCGACCGCCAGAACATGAGGGTTTTCCTTCATTCCTCTTTCCAAGGAATCCATGGGGAAGCCATAACCTAACTTCGACAGCCCCAACACCCGGATCTCCTTCATCGGTCAATATCTCCTATTGGTTCTTGAGCCGTTCTTTTTCGGCCAAAGCTTTGAGCAAGGAGAGCGTGCCGCCCTGGGAGATGATTTCCAGGATGTCTTTGGGGAGCGGTGGACCCTGGAGCGCGGTACCCGCAGAAATGTTTTTCACCGCTGCGCGAAAGATATCGATTTCCGCCTCGTCCCCTTCCTGGAATGACTGAGCCGCGCCCGGACAAGGCAAAACTGGGAGGCCAATGGCCACGGCGTTGCGAAAAAAGATACGGGCGAAGGATTCGGCAATCACCGCGGCGATTCCGAGCGCCTTGATGG
>CAYQWO010000589.1:0-277 GCA_964421095.1 uncultured Syntrophaceae bacterium | reverse complement strand
GTCTCCCGGCTGGAGCCGCAGCCAAAATTTTTCCCGGCAACGAGGATATCCCCCGGTTTCACTTCTCGGGGAAAACGGGGGTTCAAGGCTTCCAGGACGTGCTTCTTCATCTCTTCCATCGGGGCGTCAACGTAGATGCCCGGGGTAATCACATCTGTATCCACGTTGTCGCCGAATTTCCAGACTCGACCTCGAATCACCTTTTCCATACCATCCCCTCCCCTAATAGTTGCGCGGATCGGTGATCTTACCCTCTAGGGCAGAAGCGGCTACCGTT
>CAYQWO010000588.1:0-2579 GCA_964421095.1 uncultured Syntrophaceae bacterium | reverse complement strand
TCTTTAATCAGTATATTCCCTCTGGAGTTTTTTATCAAGGGTAAAAGGTGCAATCGCCGATCAGTCAAAGAAATGGGAAACGATTTCCTGGTAATCCCAGTTCACGAAGCCCTTGGTCATCTTGGCCACGCCCTTGAAATAGGGGGACTGCGCTTCCTGAAAAAGGCGGTCGCAAAGAGGAGACACCCAGGCCACCAGATGCTCCTTGAAAAAATCTTCCTGCATTCTTAAGAGGGCCTCTCTGGCTTCTCCATCCTCCGCCTGCGCCGCTTTTTGGCAAAGGTAGAAGATAAACTCCAACTCCGTGCCAATATGATCGTCAGGAAAAGACTCCCGCGGGTTCACGACCAATCCCGCTGCCATGTACTTCCTACGAACCGCCATGGTTTCTCGCTGCATGACGAGCCCACTTTCTGAACGGTAAACGGATTCATAGAGTGGCACGGGAAATGGCCCGATGAAAAGGCGGTTGAATTCCGACAGCAGATCGGGCACGAGAAGGTTTACCGTTGGCGAGGAAATGACTGCCGAAAGGAACTCGATGCCTTCGTCCAAGTCCGGGTGATACCCGCGCAAATTTTTCAGGACATCTTCTTCTTTCAGGGCCTGGAAGAAATCTTCTGAGGGCTCCTGCAGGAAAAAGCAGCGCAGGAGGTCATAGACATTCTGCCGGGCTTTCATGAGCTGCTGGAATTCATCGGCTTCCATGGATTATCAGCTCGCTTCCACCTGGGCTGAAGCTAACAGGGTTTCTGGAAGCGCTTCAATCGGGCAGGAGCTGGATTTCCACTTTCATTTCCGTTCCCCCGCAGCCGGACTTTGGCGGTTTGCTGATGCTTGAGAAACTTCTCCTCAATCAAGTCCACCAGTCCCCGGGCGTCGTTTATATCAAAACAGGGCACGCCCACATCCAAGGGCTGGTTGGAGGCGATGGCCAATAGGTTATCCCCCTTCTTGCAGAGGAGGCCTTCGTGCTTCTCCTTGCGGAAAACCTCGATTTTGGGCTGATTGTTTTTTTTGAACCCCTCCGAGAGGATGAGGTCTACGTCCCGGATGTATTTATCCCGTAGCTCGGCCAGGTCGGCGTCATGATCCACATCCCGGATCAAGGCCAGTTTCTTGGAGGAGGATATGACCACTGTGTGCGCCCCGGCCTGCTTATGCCGCCAACTATCTTTGCCCTCTCGATCCACGTCGAAGCCGTGGACATCATGTTTCACGGTGGCCACCCGGTATCCCCGGCGGATGAGTTCCGGGATCAGCTTTTCGATCAGTGTGGTCTTTCCGGTATCTGACTTGCCCACGATGGAAACGATAGGGATCATGGCGCTTCCCAACGACCCTTGGATTGCATAGAAAATAGCTTTCAAATCCCCCCACCTCCCTTTATTAAAGGGTGGCGAGGGGGGATTTTTCCGGTTATCTGGTCTCCCACACTTCCGGGTTCACCGGGTACTTGGGCCGCTGGCCTTGGAGCACTGTCAAAACCTCCTCTACGGCAGTGATGCCGACTCGGCACAGGCTTTCCTCCGTGGTCCCGGCGAAATGGGGTGTGGCCACTAGATTTGGGTGATGCAGGAGAGGGGAGGCTGGGTCAGGGGGCTCCACTTCCCAAACATCCAGGGCCGCTCCGGCAATATGCCCCGAGTAGAGAGCCTCATAGAGGGCCTGCTCATCGACGATTCCCCCGCGAGCTGTGTTGATTACATAGGACCCCTTCTTCATCAAAGCCAGTTCCCGCCGGCCTACCATTCCTTTGGTTTCTGGGGTCAGGGGGCAATGGATAGTTAGGAAGTCCGCCAACGGCAGCAGGTCATCCAGACGCTCTACTTTTTTCACCCCGAAAGAATTCATGACCTCTCCAGAGACGTAAGGGTCGTACCCTTGCACTTTCATATCGAAGGCCGCGATACACTTTCTGGCAACTGTGGAGCCGATGCGGCCCGTGCCGATAATCCCGAGCGATTTTCCTTCCAGGTCGATTCCGGTCAGCTGGTAGCGCTGCAGAAGGGCGGTAAACTGGCCTACATCTCCCTTCGGCAGAGCGCTAATCGCTGCTTGGGCTTGGGGAATTCTCCGGGCCAGGGCTAACATGAAAGCCAACGTCAGTTCGGCCACAGATTCCCGGTTCTGTCCCGGTGTATTGGTGACCACGATCCCCCTCCTGGTGGCTTCCGCCAGGTCCACCGAATCTACCCCCACCCCGTGACGGGCGATGACTTTCAGGCGGGGAGCATGATCCATATCTTCGCCCCTGATGTAGATCTTTCGGGCAATCATCCCGTCTGCGTCTCGTAACGCCTCCAGGTAGGCTTCCCGGGAATAATCTCTGGGTCGAACGATCTCTGCGGATTTTTCCAGCAAAGCCACTGCGGCTGGATGAATCACCTCACTTAAAAAGACTTTCATCTTCTCCCCCATTTTTAAAATGGCTAATGTCAAAATCTAACCACAGAGATCGCAGAGAAATTTTTTATTTTCCATGAGTTGTAAAGTATATGTTTCCCTTCCTCTGTGACCTCTGTGGTTCCGTATATTGTTCCGTTTGACTTTTTCAAGTTTCCTTGAGGTTTATGGGG
>CAYQWO010000587.1:0-2583 GCA_964421095.1 uncultured Syntrophaceae bacterium | reverse complement strand
CCTCCATCTTGGTCTGGCGCCCAGCTCCCTTTTGGATGCCAGCCTCTCCCACAGGCCCTGCGATGCTGCGCCCTCCTAAGCCTAAACCAATATTGTAGGCAAATTCCTGCTGTACATTGTTAAAAGATTTTTCCTTTTTAATCTGGATTTCCTCTGCAGCCGGCTCTTCAACCGGACCGAACTGTTTGGACCACGCCCACCCGATACAGTGGCGGTCCACAGGTTTTTTCGGAATCACGTATTCCTTGTCGGTCAGAGTAGAAATCCCCTTCTTCTCGGTTTCCGTGACCGTCCCCGCGCACCCGGCCATGAAGAGGACGACCATAAAGGTGAAAGCCAGGGAATTTTTCCAGGACCAATAATTTCTGCTGCCCAATAACGAATTTTTCATTTTTCCCTCCAAATTTTGGTTCGGATTATTCTGGGAACATTTGGCCGCGAGCCATGGGGGCCTTCCTTCTTCACTAGCCCTATTCAAAGCCCAAAAACCGGGGTCTGATGTCTGGAAGACAAAAAATCAGAGCCGTCAACTTCACCTCATCCGAAATGTTTGCAAAGGAATAACTTCTGGGTAGATACGTGAAAGACAGGACGATGGACCAGCTCGGTGAAAGAGGATAACCCTTTGAAGAAAAACGCTTTACTAAATCCACAGGAAAGCGGACAAAACACGATTAAACCCCTTCGCTCAATCAATCTGTAAAGCGTTTAATTTATGCGTGGACTCTATCTAATATGCATTTTCTGGCTATTTTTGTCAATTGAAATTTTTCAGGATTATCAATACCTGGAAATTAAAATCAGCAACAGATTCGGGAAAGACCTTGCCTTTTTTCTTGACAGAAAACCCCCTTCTTCGTATTCTTGATTCACCGCAGAGCAAGTTCTTATTGCTTTCATTTCGCGTAAAAGGGGGGACCTAATGCTTCGAAATTGTGCTGCCTATCGGTTGCATTTCCTCACACTCATCTGTTTAGTCGTTACCACGGGCCTTCTGGCGTTGGGCATGACCACCGCCGGGGCGGCCTATCCAGACAGGCCGATCAAGATGATCGTGCCCTGGGCTGCGGGAGGCGATACGGACGCCATCTTCCGGGTCATCGCCAGCAGCATGGAGAAGCACCTCGGAAAGCCCGTCGTCATTGTCAACATCACGGGTGCATCGGGGACCGTCGGAGCCCGGGAGGCCAAGAAGGCGGCTCCGGATGGGTACACGATTTTCTCGATCCACGACTTCATCCACACGACGTATTACACCGGAGTTTCCGAGGTGACCTACAAGGACTTCGAGCCTGTCTGTCTCCTGACCTCGACCCCTGCGGTCTTCGCTGCCTACGGCAAAGCTCCCTGGAATAGTTTGAAAGAGCTGATCGAGGACGCCAGGAAGCGACCCGAACAGATCACCGTGGGAGCGACGCTCGGGTCCACCAGCCATTTCTTCCCGGCCATGATTGCCCAGGCGGCCGGGGTCAAGTGGAAGTATGTGAGTTACGAGGGGACCGCCCCGCGTATGACCGCACTGCTGGGCGGCCACATCCTACTCGGTGAGACGAACTTAACGCAGCTCGACAAAGTCAAAGCGGGCCAGCTGAAGATGCTGGCCATCGCCACCGCCAAGCGACTTCCGGAGGTCCCGGATGTCCCCACCTTGAAGGAGCTGGGACTCGACATCGTATTCGCCGTGAACCGGGGAATCGTGGCCCCCAAGGGAACCCCGGAGGCCTTGTTGGCGAAGCTGGAGGATGCCTGCGGCAAAGCGATGAAGGATCCAGCAGTCGTCGATTCGATGAAGAAACAGGGCACGCTGGTCGAGTTCCTGGGCCGCAAGGCCTACGCTGACTTCTTCCAGGAGAACGACAAGATCAACGCGGACCTAGCAGAGGCCCTCGGCTACAAGCGGAAGTAAGAGCGGCGTCGTGGGACGTGACACCGGCATCGGGATCGGTTTGCTTGCCTTCTGCGGCCTTCTCTACTGGCAGGCTGGACTCGTCTCCACCCCTCCCTTCGTTCCCATTGGGCCCGCCTTCTACCCCCGGGCCGTCCTGATCCTGCTGGCGGGCCTGGCCGTGTGGCTGATTGCGGAAGACATCCTCAAGAGGCAGGGGCCTTCGCCGGGAGTGAAGAAGCCGGAGGGCCCCGCGCCGAACTACGGGCGAGTCCTTCTCGGTTTTTTCGTCTTTCTGGGGTATGTAGTCGGCCTCAGCCTCATCGGCTATCTGGCTGCGACCTTCCTCTTCGTCCTGGGATTGAGCTGGTCGATCGGTCCGCGCGACATCCGGGAGATGCCGAAACTCTTCGTGGTGGCCATCGGGACGGCACTGGCGACCTACCTGGTGTTCGAGAAATACCTGTATGTCTTCCTCCCACGGGGACTGCTGTTCTGAGCGGCATCCATGGACCTGATACTGAACACCCTCTTCGCCTTAGTCGAACCCAAGATGTTCCTCTCGCTCTGCACCGGGATCCTCGCGGGGATCGTGGGTGGGGCCATTCCGGGAATCACCATCACCATGACCATCATCCTCACCCTGCCCTTCACCTTCGGGATGCCACCCCTGCAAGGCCTGGCGACCATGATCGGAG
>CAYQWO010000586.1:0-2602 GCA_964421095.1 uncultured Syntrophaceae bacterium | reverse complement strand
TTACCTGCTTCTCCATCTCTGACCTCGGATCAGAATCAAGAGCAAAAATATACTAACCGGCGATTTCAGGGGCCCGGAAGAAAAGTGGGCCCTGGGCAAGCTTTCATTAAAAATTTGGCCAACTAATTTGGAGATGAACCAAAAATCGTTACTAATAGCCCAGGTCTTTCAGAGGTGGCAGGGCCTTCTCCCCGCCATAAACTCCCAGGACCTTAAATACATCCCACTTCTCTTTCTTTTCGCTGGGCTTCTTGCCCTTAACCAGAAAGGCCAAGTAGTCACCCATCAACTGGTGATCAATCCTGAACTTGGCTGGGCCTTTCACCGTGTCGAAAGTACTCTCGCTGAGCACCTTCCCAATCTTCTGGGGATCAACGCTCTTGGCCTTTTCCACAGCCTGGAAAAGAACGCTCACCGCGGTGTAAGCGAGAACAGCATAGGCATCGGGAGGCTCTCCGTACATCTTCATATGATCCTCCACCAACGCCTTACTCTTGGCGGCTAACTCTTTGTTGTAATCACCCAAATTATAGTAATAATAGGTGAGGGCATACATCTCCGCCAGGGCAGCTTCCGGAATGCCCATGCCGACTTCGAGGAGGGTCCAGGTGTTGAAAATCATGCTGACCTTATGCATGCCCATGTCGTAAGCCTGTTTGATGCAGGCGACGGCATCCCCGCCAAACATATTGACGCTGAAAACGTCGGGTTTCACCGCCAGGGCCTTGTTGATAACGGCCGAGTAGTCCAGCGTCCCTCTCTGATTTTCCTCAACACCTACGATCTGCCCTCCCATCTCCTTGGCGGCCGCTCTCAGTCCCTCCAGCATGACGGTCCCCCACGAATCGGGCCTGCCCTGCCAGAAGATCCTCTTCTTCTTCATCCCCCGAATGAGCGCATCGCCCTCGAGGTAGCCGATGCTCCAGGGTGTAAAGGCTACCGCATAGGTGGCCACCGCCGGATTTCCTTTCTTGAAGGATTCAATCGCGGGAACGCAAGCAGGAATATAAGGCATATTCTTGAGCTTACATTCTTCATTCAGAGCCCCGGCCATAGGATTATAGATGGTACCACTGGCTCCATGAATACCTGCCTCGACCAGTTCCCTGAATCGTCGCACTCCCACGTCGAGCTTCATTTCATCGTCTTTCACGAGCATTTCGACCTTGATCTTGCCCCAAGGCATATTTAAACCACCCTTCTTGTTGACCTGGTCAACCAGCAGGACGGCCGCCTTTCTCTGGGTTTCTGCCGAAGCGGCTAAGGGGCCGCTCAGGGAGGTAATGAATCCCAACTTAAATACTTGGGGGTTGTCGGCGGCGAAAGATGCTCCTGGATTGCCGATCAGGCCCGCGAAAAGCAGCACAGAAAAAATAATCCTTTTTTTCATAACGCTCCTCCTCTTGTATCTTGTTCTAATTTTCTTCCTTTCTTCTTGGGGGACGAACTCCTTTTCCAAAATGAACCAAAGGATATTTAGACGCCGACCTCATGATCACCTCCTTTTTTGTTGCTCGCTTAAACTACCCGCGATTGAACTTTTCGCCGGGACCATTGGGAGTTACCACAACTTTTATGGCTCCCCCAATTCTTTCCCGGAATGTTTTGAAGGCTGCGGATATATCTTTCAGGGGAAAAGAATGCGTTACCAGCGGCTTGAGGTTCACTTTGCCCGCGGTTAGCAAGGACACCGCTCTGGCGCAATTCGCCCATCCCTCCCCGCGAACTGTATGAATGGACCGGTTGTCTTTGGCCAGCAGGGAAAAATCCGTGGGGACGGGATCCTCTGGAATTCCGAGCAGCAATATTTTACCCATCCTCTTAACCATCGGAATTGCCGTCTGGAGACCCTGAACATTTCCTGAGGATTCAATGACCAGATCGACTCCCCGGCTGTTTGTTTCTTCCAGGATTACCTTAAGGGGATTTTCTTTATTGATATCGATGATACGGTCTGCCCCTACGGCCTCTCCCAGATGAAGCCGAGAGGCTCTCGTGCCCACTAAAAAGACTTTGCCCGCACAAAGCGCCTTGGCGACCTGAACGGCAATCAACCCCAAAGGCCCCGGTCCAATCACGGCTACCTGGTCGCCCACTATATATCCCCCAATCGTTTCAAAACCATAAAGGACGCATCCCAGATTGGTGATCAAGGAGGCCTCTTCAAAACCAACGGAATCCGGGATCGGATAAACTGTATTGACGTGATTGACCACATACTGGGCATAACCCCCATTGGTGGTAAAACCGTTGGCCCTGTGGCCTTTTTTACCATAATTCAAACACGCCGTATAATTGCCCAGTCGGCAATTCCGGCAGCGCAGACATCCCAGATGGGCTTCAACGGATACCCGATCCCCCATCTGGAATTCATCGACCGTCTCGCCCAGAGCCCTAATCGTTCCAGAATATTCATGGCCGGGGATAAAACTTCCAAAGGGTGGCTGGGCGGGCCAGGGTTTGGCCATCAGGCTCACATCGGAGCTACATACCGCACAGGCTTCGACTTTGATGAGGACATCCGCCGGACCGGGCCGTGGGGTATCTACTTCTTTTATCTCCAGGACACTGGGCGCCATCAGCACCGCAGCCATCATCTTTT
>CAYQWO010000585.1:0-2617 GCA_964421095.1 uncultured Syntrophaceae bacterium | reverse complement strand
AATGTCGCAAGTTTGGGACTACGCTGATGATGGCCACCCATAGCCCCCTCACCTGCCGTTTCACCGACCGGATTCTGCGGATCGTGGACGGCGTTGTGATCGAAGATCAGTCCTGCCCGGAGACCCAGCCTTGAGGATCGTTACCAAGGCCTTCTTGCGCTACTTGCCCCGGCGGCGGGGGCTAGGCGTTTTGCAGTTGATGGGCATTGCCTGTGGAGTTGCGGCCGCCGTGGGCATGGCTCTTTCAGCCCGGGCAGCGCTGTCCAGTTTTACTCAAGCCGTGGAATTTCTCAAAGGCCGGTCGACTCATTCTATCGAACGCCCGGCCGGACCCATGGATGAAAACATCTTACCCCAACTGATGAGGGACCCGGCGGTCGAGGCATTCGCCCCCATGATCGACCGCAGGCTGCGCATCAATGAGGAGACGGTTCGCTTACTCGGGGTGGACCCTTTTCTCGACCGGGCCATTCGCCCGGAACTTGCCCCCTCCCGGTTTGGGCAGAGGAACAGTGATCGTTCAGAGCCTGCCCTCTCTTTTCTGCTGGATGACCGGTCGATTCTCTTAGACTCGAGGCTGGCCGACCAGCTGGGCTTAAAGCCCGGGGATCAACTGGAGACCAACCGCGGCAGCCTGCGCGTCATCGGCACTTTCCTCAATCCTTCCAGTGAACCCCTCATTTTGATGGATATCGCCCAGGCGCAGAGACTTTATGGTTTGCCCGGACAATTGGACCGTGTCGACCTTATCGTCGCTGATGATTCCTCGTTTCGGTCACGCTGGGCTGTTGGTTTCCATATACAATCCGCCCAACAGCGTCGCGCCACCCTGAGCGACATGCTTCGAGCCTTCCGCCTGAACCTCCAGGCCCTTTCCCTGTTGGCCCTTTTTGTGGGGATTTTCCTGGTATACAACACAGCAATGTTCGCCGTAGTCAGCCGGAGAAGGGACGCCGGGATTCTGATGAGCCTCGGAGCCAGGCGCCGGGAGGTCATCTTCGCCTTCCTTGCCGAAATTCTGCTCCTGGGAGCTCTGGGAGGCGCTCTGGGCGGCGTTCTGGGGTATTTCCTCAGCCGCTTTCTCACGGAACTCGTGGCGGGAACCATCAGTAACCTCTATTTCTTTCTCCGGCCCGCTACTCCGGACTGGTCAGGTTGGATTCTGCTCATCAGTATTTTCCTGGGATGTGGCGCATCCCTTCTGGGCGGGTTTTTCCCCATGGCCGAATTAGTACGCGTGGATCCTGTGCAGGCCCTCCGGGGCCGAACGGCCAGCCGTGGGATGAAGAGAAGTGCGCGTAACGCCGCCCTGACTGGCCTCGGTATCCTCGGAGTCAGTCTGGCAATTCTGGCGATGCCTTCCGTTCACGTCTACGTGGGGTTTGCCAGCTCTTTTGGCCTGCTCATCGGGGCCAGCCTTCTCACGGGGCTGACTTTGATTCATTTGACGCCTCTTTTAAAACGGGGGCTGCACCGCCTGAGTGGGCTTCCTGGGAAAATGGCTGCGGGAAACATCCGCCAGAACCTAGGCCGGACTGCTGTGGCCGTAGCTGCCTTCATGGTTGCCCTTTCCATGTCAGTGGGGTTGGGTTCCATGATTGGCAGCTTCCGCCAATCCCTGATCTGGTGGATGGAGACCCAACTCCAGGGGGATCTCTACGTGGGCAAAATTCCCGAATTTGAAGTTCCGGAAACTTTCTACCAGGAACTTCGCTCTTGGCCAGAGCTGGGGGGAGTCGATCCTTACCGCAACGTGCAGATCGATTACCAGGGAACGCCGGTATATGTATCGGCCGTGAATGCCTCGGTCCTGCAAAAATACACCCGCTTTGGCTGGCTCAACGGTGGGAATGAAAACTGGGAACCGGTTAAAAAGGGGGCGGTCATTATCTCCGAAAGCTTCTTCCGGCGCTTCGGCGTGCGGGCCGGCGACCGGCTCACGCTGCCGGGAACTCATGGACCTGTTAGCCTGGAGGTGGCTGCTGTCTTTTATGATTACACCTCCGAGCATGGGGTCATTATGATGGACCGTTCGACCTACCTGAAAATCTTCGACGATCACACCATCAACAGCGTGGCCGTTTTTATGGATGCCAGCAACCCCCGCCGACAGGAACTCCTGCACGAGGTAAGCCGAAGGGCCGAGAGCCTGGGGCTGCCCGTGGCCACCCGCGATCAACTCCATGGAAACATCTTAAACGTCTTTGATTCCACCTTCGCCGTCACGCGCTCGATGCGGATTCTGGCGATTGTCGTCGCTTTTTTTGGGATTGCCGGGGCCCTGTTGACCCTCTTCATGGAACGGCAACGGGAGTTTGGAATCTATCGGGCTCTGGGTTTCTCCACGCGCCAGGTAGCCGGTATGACCTTGCTGGAAGGGCTGGGAATGGGGCTCGTCAGCTTTTTGTTGAGCATGGGCGTGGGGACGGCCTTGGCTTTCGTGTTGATCCGGGTCATCAACCTGCGGAGCTTCAACTGGACCATTTTCTTTTATTTTTCCCCGGAGCCATATCTGCTGGCTGCGGCTACGGCGATCCTGGCAAGCCTGGGGGCTGCCGCTTATCCGATCTGGAAGGTTTATCGAACGTATCCGCAAATGCAGATAAGAGAAGAATGA
>CAYQWO010000584.1:0-2626 GCA_964421095.1 uncultured Syntrophaceae bacterium | reverse complement strand
CGCAAAACGAGGCGGGGTGCACTTTCCCGCCCCATCCATGGAAGAACCACCGCCTCATGGTGCCAAGCGAATCGCCCTGGCTCCCGGGCCTTGGAAGAACAGGGAAGCTTATAACTCCTTTTTAGGCAAGTTGGTACCTGCTTCTTTACGATCTTAGCATTGCCCTCCTCTATAATATCTGTTATTTTTAAAGAAAAGGTCAAAAAAATTCTTTAACCGGGCTTTCAATACCGTAAAGTCGGAGAAGATATGGAGAAGGTAAGAACAGTTATCATGGGCGCTGCCGGAAGGGATTTTCATAATTTTCAGGTCTGCTACCGGGATGATCCTGCAATAGAGGTAGTGGCCTTTACCGCCGCCCAGATTCCAGGCATAGAGAATCGGCTTTTCCCGCCGGAGCTTGCCGGGCCCTTATATCCGAAAGGGATTCCTATCTTTCCAGAAGAAAGCCTATCCAAGATCGTTCGAGACCATAGAATTCAACAGGTGGTCTTCGCGTACAGCGATCTTGCCCACGAGCAGGTCATGCATCGGGCTTCTCTGGCATTGTCTTTAGGGGCAGACTTCGTCCTTTTGGGGCCAAACCGGACTATGCTGCGGGCTTCGGTCCCGGTGATCTCTGTATGTGCTATACGCACGGGGTGCGGCAAAAGCGGTATCACCGAGCGCATCTGGGAAATTCTTCAGGCCCGTTCGATTCGATCTGTTGTAATCCGCCACCCCATGCCTTACTGTGACCTGAACCGAATGCGGGTGGAGCGCTTCGCCACTATGGAGGACCTGGACAAATATATTTGCACGGTCGAGGAACGGGAAGAGTATGAACACCTGGTCAAAAAGGGTATCATTGTTTATGCTGGGGTCGATTACCGGGCAATCATGGAAGCAGCCCAGAAAGAGGCCCAGGTCCTTCTCTGGGACGGCGGGAACAATGACTTCTCCTTCATCAAGCCGGACTTGGAGATTGTGGTGATGGATCCTCACCGTCAAGGCCATGAGCGGCTCTACCATCCCGGTGAGGTTAACTTCCTGAGGGCGCAGGTTTTGGTGATCAACAAGATGGATACGGCCAGAAAAGAAGATGTAGAAGAATTGATAAAATCGGCCGCCCAATTCAATTCGCCGGCTGTCTTAATAAAGACTGCTTCCCGGATCTATGTGGAGGGGGGAGAGAAGATTCGGGGGAAACGGATCCTGGTGGTAGAGGATGGCCCAACGGTCACGCATGGTGGAATGGCTTATGGGGCTGGGGTACTGGCCGCGAGAAATTACGGGGCAGCTGAGCTCGTGGACCCACGACCTTATGCGGTTGGCTCTCTAAGAGCTTGCTTTGACAGTTACCCGCATCTGCAAGAAGTATTGCCCGCGGAAGGGTATTTCCCCGAGCAACTTCGCGACCTGGAGGCCACCATCCGGCAAACTCCCTGCGACCTGGTCCTCATTGCCACCCCGATTGACCTCAGCCGCTTGATGGCTATTGTCCAACCAACCCTTCGGGTAACCTATCGGGTGGAGGATTGGGGTGAGCCCACGCTGGAAGGAGTGGTGGAAAAATTTCTGTCCTTTCTCTGAAGCTGGCGGGATGGCGGATCGGTTGCCAAAAGGAAAGGGGTAGACCTCAACGACAAAAGATGATCACTTCTGGGTAAAAGTGGAAAAGTGATCGGTGGTCAAAAAATAGAACGCCAGCAAAAAAGCGAAGTGATCCCCGAGTTCGGAGTTTAGGGTGGGGAATTCCGAGTTTTTGATTATTCGCCTTCATTCCGCAAGAAGCAATTTTTTACTTGACATATTCTATTCTATGAGATAAGAATTTTTGGGATGTTTCGCCGTATGAAACAAGTGAATAACCTCATAAATTCGAACCAAACCTACCAATCCCTTAGGCGGGGACTGCGGATCATCGAAGCAATTGCTACCATCGGCAGCGCTGCGACGCTTGCCGAGATCGCCCGCAAGACCGCCTTGCCTCGGAGTACAGCCCATCATCTCCTTCGGGCACTCGTTGAATTCGGCTATCTTGTTCAGGATGGTGACGTTCGGACCTACACGCTCGCGCCCAAGCTCTTCCGTCTCACTGGGAACACCTGGACCAATGAGCAGCTTGCTGAGATAGCCAGGCCATATCTTGACGAGTTGAGTCGGCGCACCGGTGAAGGCACCAGCCTGGCAGTTCTTCGGGACGACGTCGTGACGGTTATCGCCAAGCGCGAGCCCGAGGGTCCTGTACGCGTCGTCCAAGAGGTCGGGGCCAGAAGGCCGATTTACTGTACGGCTGTAGGCAAGACCCTCGCAGCGTGGCTCCCGGAACAAGAACTTACCGGGATCATCCAGCGCACCGTCTTCGAGCGGATAACGCCCAATACCATTACTTCCCCCACCGCCTTCCGTCGGGAGCTGGGACGCATCCGGGCGAGCGGCTTTGCCCTGGACGACGAGGAGCACATCCAGGGCATCCGCTGCATGGCCACTCCGGTTCGAGACCATTCCGGAGAAGTCCGGGCCTCGCTCTGCGTCGTCGGCCCGAAAAACCATTTACCCAGGCGGCGCCTGCCGGAAATCCGCCAGGGACTTGTTGCCGTATCCGCAGATCTTTCGGCGCTGTCTCTTATACACATCTGACGCT
>CAYQWO010000583.1:0-2627 GCA_964421095.1 uncultured Syntrophaceae bacterium | reverse complement strand
TTCCGGAATACTTCAACATCGGCGTAGACGCGTGTGATAAGTGGGCCGAGGAGCGCTACCGGCTGGCTCTCATTTATGAAGACGAAGAAGGGCGGACCGAGAAGTTTACCTTTTGGGATATAAAGGGATTATCAAACCGGCTGGCCAATGCCCTCAAGGCTTATGGAATTGAACGAGGGGATCGAGTCGGCATCCTTCTGCCGCAGTGCCCGGAAACCGCCATCTCCCACATGGCCATTTACAAAATCGCCGCGATCGCCATTCCCCTTTTCACCCTTTTTGGTCCCGATGCTCTGGAATATCGCCTGGGCAACAGCGAGGCCAAGGCAGTCATTACTGATGCCGCCAATGTCGAGAAAATCCTGCAAATCAAAGGCAAACTTCCTCATCTAAAAATCATAATTGTCACCAAAGGAAAGTCGGAAGAGGAGGTCTTCGACTTCTGGAAATCGGTTGAAAGGGGGTCTCCCTATTTTGAACCGGCAAAAACAAAGGCGGATGATCCGGCTCTGATCATTTATACCTCGGGAACCACCGGCCCCCCCAAGGGCGCCCTGCATGCCCATCGAGTTTTGCTGGGGCATGTGCCCGGGGTGGAATTCTTCCACAACTTCTTCCCCCGAAAGGATGACCTCTACTGGACCCCGGCGGATTGGGCCTGGATCGGCGGATTGATCGACGTCCTCCTTCCCAGCTGGCATCACGGCATTCCCGTGGTCGCCTACCGGGCCAAGAAATTCGACCCCGAACAAGCTTTCTATTTTATCTCCAAGTATGGGATCCGCAATGCCTTCATGCCCCCCACCGCTTTGAAAATGATGCGGCAAGTGAAAGACCCCAAGAGACGTTACGACTATAAGATGCGAACCATCGGCTGTGGCGGTGAGACCCTGGGGGAAGAACTTCTCGATTGGGGAAAAGAAGTGATGGATTTAACCATCAACGAATTTTACGGACAGACCGAAGTGAACCTGGTGGTGGGAAACTGTTGTGAGATCATGAAAGTAAAACGGGGCTCCATGGGGAAACCCATCCCCGGACATCGGGTTGATGTGGTGGATGAGTCTGGGAATATCGTTCCTCCCGGGGTGGTTGGTGAAGTGGCGATCCAGCGCCCCGATCCAGTAATGTTTTTAGAGTATTGGCGAAATCCAGAGGCGACCAAAGAAAAATTTATTGGGGACTGGGCTCTGACTGGCGATCTGGCCAAAAAGGATGAGGAGGGTTATATCTGGTTCGTGGGCAGAAAGGACGACCTAATCACCAGTGCCGGCTATCGGATCGGGCCGGCAGAGATTGAGGACTGTCTGATTAGGCATCCGGCAGTGGCCATGGCTGCGGTCATCGGCAGCCCGGACCCGGTGCGGGGAGAAATCGTTAAGGCGTTCATCGTCTTGAAACCGGAGTTTTCCCCGAGCCTCTCCTTGCCCGCGGAAATCCAAAATTTCGTCAAAACGAGGCTGGCCGCGCATGAATACCCGCGGGAGATCGAATTTATGAATGAGCTCCCCATGACCACTACGGGAAAAATCATGCGCAAGGAATTAAGAAAAATGGAGATGGAGAAGAAGGCAGTTAAGTGATTCCTCCAGGCGCCGCTCATGTTCTCCCCAAAGATCACCAGATAAGGATACTTAAATGACCGGAAGAGAAGTAGCGCAAATGGCCCTGGAATTAAAAGAGCCCTCCAGGTTGCCGGTGACCGTGATCGGCGGCGGGGCCTGGAACGTGCATCTGGCCGGAAAAACTTTTGCGGGGATCAAAGAAGATCCGCAGGAAATTGCCAAAGTTTTCATCCAGGCCTTCGAGCGCGTGGGACATGATCTTTTCTGGACCGGCTCGAACTTCATCAATTACCCCATCCATTTTTTAGGCTGTCCCATAAAAGACGATTCGTCCGACGGACCTTCTTTATTGGGAACCGTCATCAAGTCCCCGAAGGAGGTTGAATCCCTGAGCATCCGGAAAGTCATGGAAAACCCTACCATGCAGGGAATCATCCGCTCCCACCACTTAGTAGCGGAGGCCATCGGTAAACAAACCCTGGCCATGCCCACCCAATGGGCTCCGTTTTCTTGTGCGGCGCGGATCCTGGGTGTGGAAGCGGTGATGACCGCCACCATCGATGATCCTGAAAATCTTCTGCGCCTTCTCGATTTCTCTACGAAATTAACCTGGACGATCCTCGAGCCCATCTTAGACCACCCCAACATCCTGGGAGCGAACTTCTCAGACCCCGTGGCTTCGGGAGATATGATTTCCCCCCCAACCTTCCGCAAGTTTGCCGCCCCCTATCTCAAAGAGCTGGTGAAAAGAGTGAAAGCTAAAGGAAAATATTCGATGATTCATGTCTGCGGGGACACCTCCAAGATCCTTCCAGACATCGTGGACATCCAGCCCAATTGCTTCAGTTTGGAGAAAAAGGTGGACCTCGGCCAGGCCAAAAAAGTGCTGGGAGGGAGAGTGTGCGTGGCGGGCAACGTCTCCCCCACCGGTCCTTTCCTGACCGGGAAGCCAGAAGAAGTCGTGGCTGAAGCAAGGGAGTGTGTCGAGGCCTGGGGTAAAGGGGGAGGCTTCATCCTCACTCTAGGATGTGATTTTGTCAAAACCGTGCCCCTGGAGAACGT
>CAYQWO010000582.1:0-2629 GCA_964421095.1 uncultured Syntrophaceae bacterium | reverse complement strand
TGCCAAACATCCTGGATGGCCCTAAAATAAACTTGAGTAAAAATATCATCTTCTCAGCCGTGTAGAAACTCTTTAGTCTCTTAGAAATGAAGTTGTGCTCAAATTGGCGGCAAATTGCAGAAATCCCCCCTGGCCCCCCTTTGACAAAGGGGGGGTGGCGGGGATTCGACAGTTATTTTCTTTGTAAGGAAGGCCAGACTTAATGAAGGTTTTCATTACCGGGGGAACCGGATTCGTGGGGAAAAGCTTGACCCCTGCCCTCAAGCGTGCCGGACACGAAGCGACGATATTGAGCCGGTCAGGAAAAGGAAATGAAAAATTGCTTGCTGGCGCCTCAATTATCGAAGGGGACCCCACCCAAAAAGGCAGTTGGCAAGCAGCCGCAAAAGAACACGACGTTGTGATTAACCTCGCCGGGGCATCCATCTTTACCCGCTGGTCCGAAGAGACCAAAAGGATAATTCGCGAGAGCCGCATAAGCGCCACCCGGAACCTCGTTGAGGCGGCGGAAGGGAGCCGGATTCGGTCTTTTTTCAGCACTTCTGCGGTGGGATATTACGGGTTTCGCGGTGATGAGATGCTCACCGAAGAATCTTTGCCGGGCAATGATTTTTTAGCCCAGCTGGCTCAGGATTGGGAAAAAGAAGCCGGGATAGCCGGGCAATGGGGGTGCCGCGTCGTGGCCACCCGCTTTGGCATTGTCCTGGGTGAAAAGGGTGGGGCCTTGGGGCAGATGATTCCCCTTTTCCAGAAATACCTGGGGGGGCCCATGGGGAGTGGGAAACAATGGTTCTCGTGGATTCATACAGAAGACCTCGTCCGGGCTTTCTTATTTCTCATGGATCACCCGGAGATATCCGGGCCGGTGAATTTTACCTCTCCGAATCCCATACAAAACAACACACTGGCCAAAGCCCTCGGCAGAGCGATGCATCGGCCGTCCTTTTTTCCTACCCCGGGTTTCATGTTGAAAATTATCTTGGGGGAATTTGGGTCTGTTCTACTCGAAGGTCAAAGAGTCATTCCTCAGAAGCTTCTAAAGAGCGGATTCCAATTTCGCTACCCGAAGATTGATCAGGCCCTGGAAAAAATATTAGGACGCAGATAAACGCAGATGAACGCAGAAACAGATTCTCTTCTGAATAAAATCCGTCATATTAATTTAGCTCTTTGAAAAAATAGATGGAACAGATGGTTTTTAGGGCTCGTCATTCCTGCGGAAGCAGGAATCCAGGTTTTTTAGGTTCTGGATTCCGGTTTTCATCGGAATGACCGCCACAAACGGGACCTTTTTCAAGAAGCTAAAGTGTTACAATCCGTCATGTTTTTTGAAGGGTTCTGAATTCTAAGTTTTCTATTTTGCTCCTGCAAATCTGCGTTTATCTGCGTCCTATTAAAAAGAAGGACCTATGAAAGCCGAGATCATCGCGATCGGAACCGAATTATTGCTGGGACAGATTGTGGACACCAACTCCGCCCACATCGCCCAGCAACTCACCACAGTAGGTCTGGACCTGCATTTTAAGTCCACTGTAGGAGACAACCTGGAGCGGCTGAAGGCCACCTTGCGCACCGCGCTCAGCCGATCGGATTTTATCATCACCACCGGCGGCATCGGCCCAACTATCGACGATGTGACCCGGGAAGCTGTCGCCGAGGTGTTGGGCAGGCCGTTGGTCTTTCAGCCGCACCTTTATGATCAAATCAATGATTTCTTCAGGCGTCTTGGCCGGACTATGAGCCCGAATAACCGGAAGCAGGCCTACATTCCCGAGGGAGCGATGCCCATCGAGAATCCGGTGGGAACGGCGCCGGGCTTTATTGCCGAGCAGAATGGCAAAGCGATCATCGCCGTTCCAGGAGTGCCCCATGAGATGCGCCACTTCATGGAGCACAGCGTGCTCCCTTATCTGCGGAAGAAATTGGGCATTCGGGAGGTGATCGTTTCCCGCGTCCTCAAGCTCTTTGGAATTGGAGAGAGCCTGGTGGATGAGCGGCTCAAAGACTTGATTGAAAGGGGCACGAACCCCACGATTGGCCTTCTCGCCCATACCCAGATTGGGGAGATCCATATTCGTCTCACGGCCAAAGCCACGGAGAAAGCCCAGGCCGAAAGTCTGATCGCTCCTCTGGAGGAGGAAATTCGTGGCCGTTTAAGAGAATTCATCTTTGGAGCGGATGAGGAAACGTATGAAGGCGTCTTGAGTTCCCTCCTGCGCAAGGCTGGCCTCAGCGTGGCTGTGGCCGAGACCGCCTTCGGCAGCTCGGTCATCCAGACGTTGAAATTGATGGAAGGAAATGCCGAATTCTTCCGCCTGGGCCTGACCATCGTCAGACCCGAAATGGCCCGGAAGCTTCTCCATATAGCCGCCCCCTTTTCTATGGACCGGGGGCTAATCAGTGCCGAAGCTGCCAAGGCTTTGGCCGAAGGAGTGCGCACCTTCTCTGGCACTGACCTGGGATTGGGATTGACCGGTCAAGCGGGAAAGGAGAAAGGGCAAGATCATCTGATATATATTGCCTTAGCCCATTCCCGGGGAACGGAATGCTTAGAACAGCGCTGGCCCTTTGCCATGCGCTTCATCGAAAACCGCATGACCAAGATGGCGCTGGCCCAAATTCGCAGATA
>CAYQWO010000581.1:0-2632 GCA_964421095.1 uncultured Syntrophaceae bacterium | reverse complement strand
TCGAGAAGCTCGGCCTGATCATCGGCCTCTTTTGCACCTGGGCGCTCTCTTACAAAGATTTCTTCCACTTTCTGAAGAAGGATTTTCCAGTTGAAAAGATCGGCAAAATGGACATCCCGCCGCCCCCGGCCAATATCCTTCAGGTAGAATTGCCGCAGGGCGTGAAATCCATCTCCCTGGACCATATCCGCAAATTTGTCCGGCCCACCTGCACGGTCTGCCTGGATATGACTGCTGAATTCTCCGACCTTTCCACCGGGGCGGTAGAAGGCATCACCGGGTGGAATACGGTCATTGTGCGCACGGCCAAAGGGCAGGAGCTGATGGAAGAAGCCCGGCGAGCCAGGGCCATCGAAGTGGCCGATATGCCCAGGGCGAACCTCAAACATTTGCAAGAGGCAGCCCTGCTGAAGAAAAAACGGGCTCTGGAAAATATCGTGAAACGCACGGGAAGCAAGGAGAATCTGCTTTTCCTTGAGGGGGCCGATTCTCTCCGTTCCCTTTTGCCAAATTGAGAACTACAAGGTTCAAGGGGCCAAGGGTTCAAGGGGTCAAGTGAAGAAAATAAAAATCAAAAACCTTGAACCCTGGAACCCTCGAATCCTCGAACCCTGATTTTGGGGAGGAAAAGATGTCTGTAATTAAAAAAAATGCTCCGGGATCCAATGAGCTTCTCATGGGCAACGAAGCCATCGCTCGCGGGGCGCTGGAGGCTGGAATCCAGTTCGCCGCGGCCTATCCCGGGAATCCCTCGTCAGAGATCGTCGGAACGCTCGCCGAGGTCGCCGAAGAAATGGGCATCTACGTGGAGTGGTCGGTGAATGAAAAGGTTGCTCTCGAGGCCGCCGCCTCTGCTTCTTTTTCCGGCCTGCGGGCCATCAGTGCTATGAAGCAGAACGGGGTGAACGTGGCCTCCGATTTCATCCTCAACCTCAACCTTTCCGGGGTGGGCAGCGGCGGGTTGGTGCTCGTGGCTGCCGATGACCCGGCCGCCATTTCTTCCACGAACGAAGAAGATTCCCGCTTTATTGCCAAACTGGGAGACCTCCCCCTGCTCGAGCCGGCCACTTTTCAAGAAGCCAAGGACATGACCAAATGGGCCTTCGACCTTTCCGAGGCGATCAACAGCCTGGTAATCATCCGCAGCGTGTCGCGCATCTCCCATGCTCGCGGAAACGTTATCCTGGGCGAGCTGCCCCAGGAGAAAAAAGCCGCCCGCTACGACACTTCAAAAATCTTCATCCCTGTCCTCGCTCCCCTGCGCCATTTGGCGTTGCACCTGAAGCTCAACAAGGTGCGGGAGATGTATGAGTCTTCCCCTTTCAACTGGTACAGCGGGCCGGAAAAACCCGAACTTCTGATGGTCACCTCAGGCAGCGGCTGGTTTTACTCCCTGGAAGCGGTCAAGACTTTAAACTTGAAGGATCATGTGGGCATCCTCAAAATCGGGACGACCTGGCCCCTTCCCTCCAAGCTTTTGGCCAAGCACATGGCCAACGTGAAGCGCGTACTTTTCGTCGAGGAAGTGGACCCCTTCCTGGAGAATAACGTGAAAGAGCTGGCCGCGGATTGGTCCCCGGAGATCGGCTCCTGGACGTTCTACGGAAAGAGTTCAGGCCATGTCCATCCCTTCGGAGAGATCAACCCGGACCTGATCATCAACGCCGTATCCAAGGCAATGGATAAACCCTATGTGGCCAGAGAAGCCGGATACGGTCAAAAAGCCGTGGAGATGACCAAGGCCCTGGTCCCCAACCGGGACCTGAGTTTCTGCGCGGGTTGCCCGCACCGGGCCACTTTCTGGGCGATCAAGAGCGCGCTTAAGCTCGACGGGCGCGGCGGCTTCGTCACTGGAGATATTGGCTGTTACTCCCTGGGCTTGGGACCGGCAGGATTCTTCCAGCTCAAAACCATGCATTCCATGGGGTCGGGCACGGGCTTGGCCACGGGCTTCGGCCAGTTGCACAAGTTCGGGTTCGACCAGCCCGTGCTCTCGGTCTGCGGCGATTCTACTTTTTTCCACGCCGCCATTCCCGCGCTGATCAACGGCATCTACAATAAATCCAACTTCGTCATGGTCGTCCTGGATAACAGCGCCACAGCTATGACGGGGTTCCAGCCCCATGCCGGAACGGGTGAGACTGCCACCGGGTCCCCGGCTCCAATCGTTGACATTGAGAACCTCTGCCGGGCTCTGGGCATTCGCGTGGAGACCTGCGACCCCTTCAACCTCCAGGATACAATGGAAAAGGTCCTGAACTTGATCAGCGAGGAGGGAGGGGTCCGGGTGCTAATTTCCCGTCAGAAATGCGCCCTGGTCAAGGCCAAAGAGGAGAAGGCGAAATACAAAGTGCATGTGGAACTTGAAAAATGCCTGGGCGAGTCCTGCGGCTGCGCCCGGTTGTGTACCCGGATTTTCAAGTGTCCGGGCTTAATCTGGAACAAGGAGAAAGGCAAATCCGAGGTCGACGAAGTCCTCTGTACAGGCTGCGGGGTTTGCGCGGACATCTGCCCGCAGTCCGCCATCGTTAGAAAGGAAAATTGAGATGACCCTTTCCAAAGACCCGTTAAACCTGATCATCACCGGCGTGGGCGGCCAGGGAAATGTGCTGGCTTCACAATTGATCGGGCG
>CAYQWO010000580.1:1191-2633 GCA_964421095.1 uncultured Syntrophaceae bacterium | reverse complement strand
GAAGGAAACTATGTTTATGATGAAGAGGAAAATCGCTACCTGGACCTGATGGCCGGGAACACCCGGCCAAACGCCATCGGTTATGGCCGGGAAGAGGTGGCCCGGGCCATGTACGAGCAGGCTAAGAAAATGCACTATTTCTCGCCGGCATTTTTCATCACCTCCCCGGCCGTGGAATTGGCCAAAAAGTTGGCCGCCATCTACCCCGGAGAGCTCACAACGACCTGCTTTGTCTGCGACGGGTCCGAAGCGGTGGAGACGGCCTTCAAGATCGCCAAGCAGTACCACCACTTTGCCAACAAACAAAAACGCTTCAAAATCATATCGCGCCAGAACGCTTACCACGGTATGACCATGGGAGCTCTGAGCGCCCTCGGCTTCCTGAACCCCATGCGCAACATCATGGCTCCTCTGGTTCCCGGCCACGCTTTTCTCATTCCTCCTTATTGTTACCGATGTCCTTTGAATTTGACGTACCCAGCCTGCGACCTGGCCTGTGCCGAGGCGCTGGATTCTTTGATTCAATTTGAAGGGCCGGACTTGGTCGCCGCTTTCATCGCCGAGACGGTCATGCAGGGCGTGGGGGCGTTACCCCCTCCTGACGGATATTTCGACCGGATACGGAAGATTTGCGACAAGTACGGCGTTCTGCTGATCATCGACGAGGTCATTGTCGGCTTTGGCCGGACGGGAAAAATGTTTGCGAGTGAGCATTACAACATCCGGCCGGACATCCTGACCATGGCCAAACAGTTGACCGCTGGCTATGCTCCGCTGGGGGCGGCCAGCACCACCCGCAAGATCGCCGAGGCGATCCCCACCTTCCTCCACCTCCATACCTACGGAAATCATCCGGTATGCTGCGCTGCTGCCATGGCGAGCCTCCAGATCATCGAACGGGAGAACCTGGTGGCCAACGCTGCGGAAATGGGAAAGTATTTCCTCCAAGGGCTAAAAGAATTGCAAAAGCATTCCATCGTCGGAGAAGCCCGGGGCCTTGGCCTCTGGTGCGCCGTCGAAATCGTCAAGGACAAAAAGAACCGTATCCCCTTCCCGCCTGAAGAAAACGTTACTTCCCAGCTGACCCTGGCCGGCCGGTCTCACGGAGCGATCTTCCGGGGGATGGGAAATGCTCTGGAGTTTGCCCCGCCGCTGACGATCAACCGCAAGGAAGTAAAAGAAGGGCTGAAGGCTATCGACCAAGCCCTGTTTGATGTAGAAAAAAAGTTGGGGTATTAGTTAGATACTCCAGGCTGCTTTGGCACCTTCTTCGGTGGCTTCTATGATACGGCGCGGCTGGAGGGCATCGCCGATGATGAAGTGGGGAATGCCCTTGGCCTGCAGAAATTTCTTGAAATCATCGCGTGGCCTTAAGCCCACGGCGACAATCACCTGATCCACTGGGGACAGGACACTCTCCTGCCCGTCAGATAGGGTGGTAA
>CAYQWO010000580.1:0-1091 GCA_964421095.1 uncultured Syntrophaceae bacterium | reverse complement strand
CGTCCGACGGCGATCACCGGTACGTCCACCACCTCTTTCACTTTTTTTGCCCGCCAGGCATTGAATCCCGGCTCGTATTCAAGCGGGGCACTGGTAATGCCCGCTGGGGTTCCATGCGTGCCCAGCGAAGCGTGAATAATATCTGCCCCGGCTCTGACGAAGGCGGGGAGGATAGGCTGTATATCCTCCACTGTATATCCTCCCTTGATACACTCTTCCACAGAGAGGCGCAAAGAGATCGGAAAATCTTCGCCCACCCGCTTGCGCACCTCCTGGAGGATTTCCACAATAAATCGAGCGCGGTTGGCTAGGCTGCCGCCATACTCATCGCTGCGCTGATTGCAAAGGGCGGATAAGAACTGGGTCAGTAGATACCCATGCGCCCCATGCACCTCCACGGCATCAAAGCCTGCCTCCTGAGCTCGGACCGCTGCACTGCCGAAGGCGGCGATGATCTCTTTAATGTCGGCAAGGGTCATTTCCCGCGGGGTCAAGCCGAAGACCAAGCTCCTGATGGCTGACGGGGCGATGGCCTTTTTTTGCTGCAACAGGTACAGGCTTTCCCTCCCGGCATGGTGAAGCTGCAAGGCGATTTTGCAACCTGCCGCGTGGGTCACATCTACGAGCTTTTTCAGGCCGGGGATAAAGCGATCCTCATAGACACCCAGCTCACTGGCTAAGGCAGGGCCGCTGGGATGGACGGCGCAAACTTCTAAAATGATCAGGCCGGCTTCCCCTCTGGCCATGCGCTTCAAGTAAGCAAGGTTCGCTTCGCTGACCGAGCCGTCGGGATTTCCCAGGTTGGTCCCCATGGGCGGAAGTACCACCCGGTTGGCAAGTTCCATCGTCTTGATCTTGATGGGTGAAAGCAGGTTTTCTAATGAATCCATAAATTATTCATCCACCTCCTTATCCCAATATCCAAATATCATTTTACATAAATTTTAGCGGATACCCAACATAATAATAGAGAAATCGAAATTGCGTTGTGATATAATTAATACAAGCGAATTAATTCATTTTCCCCCCACCCTTCCCTCTCCCTCAAGGGGGAGGGCTAGGGAGGGGGTGATGTCACTTTATTTATTACG
>CAYQWO010000579.1:0-2640 GCA_964421095.1 uncultured Syntrophaceae bacterium | reverse complement strand
TCCTTTTCCAGGGCCAGTTTTTCGGTAATGTCCCGGGCGATCTCTAAAAACCCCAAAATCTTACCCGAGGCATCCTTTAGAGTGGTGACGACGGCGTGAGCCTGGAAAAGGGACCCATCTTTGCGAATCCGTTGCAGCTCATACTCGGTCATCCCTTCGGCTTCCACTTTGCGGGAGATTTCCTGGATGACCCCCCTCGATCGACCGTCCGGGTGGAAGGTTTGCTCGATGCGCATCTTGCCGATCACTTCTTCTTTCGCCCATCCGAAGAGGTTGGCGGAACCGCTATTGTACTCTAAAATGACGCCGCGGGTATCCGTAGCGATGATGGAATACTCCGTCGAGCTTTCCAGCACGCTGTTCAACATGTTAGAAAGATTTCGGTACTTCTCTTCTTTTTCCTCAATCTCCTGGGTGCGCACATGCACGATTTCTTCCAGATTCCGCGTGTAGCTGAGGACCTGGTCGGCCATGCGGTTGAAAGAGCTGGCCAGGGTTCCAATCTCGTCCCCCGTGGTGATGCGAACTTTTTGAGTCAGGTCTCCCCCCGCCATGCGCGCGGTCACCTCGGTCAATTCCATGAGCGGGCGGGTCAATACCCGGGAGAGCATGACGGTCAGGAGAATCGCCAGGGCAATGGTTCCTAAAGCCACCAGGGTTATGAAAAATTTGGTCCGGGCGACCCCTGTAAAGATCTCTTCTTCATAGCTCCCCGCCGCAATAATCCAATCCCAATCCCGAAAGTATTGATATTTGATCATCTTCATGCGCGGGCTCGTCTCCCCGAGCTCCACATTCGCCCAGGGATAGCGGATCGTCCCCACTTCATTCTCTTTTAAAAGAGGGGCCTTGCTGGCAATTTCGCGCATGTACTCAAACCCGCGGGGGTCCTTGCCTCCTAGGATGTTTTCGCCCTCCTTGGCCGGGTGTACAACCAAATTCCCGGAACTGTCCATGATGTAGGCGTATCCGGTCTTCCCGATCTTGATGGATTTAATCGCCTCCTTTAGGGAGAGGGCACTCTGTTCTGGGGTGCCCACGTAAAGGGCGCCGATGATTTCGTTATTTTTGTCCCGGATGGGTTCATACGCTGTTATGTACCAGGCGTTGACGACAAAGGCTCGTCCCCGGTACGGCTCTCCCCGCAGGATTGTCTTGGCCACTTCGCTGGAGGCCGACAGATAGGTGCCGATGGCCCGAGTCCCATTGGCCCGCCGCACATTCGTGGAGATGCGCAAGAGCCTGTCCCCTTCTATGCGTTGAAAAACCGTACAGGTTCCACCGACGAGTTTTTGAACCCTGTCCACAAGGGTGTAGTCTTTGGTGATGGGTCTGCCGCCGATCGACCAGAGGGGAACGCGCACCCGGCTCAGTTCATTAGTGAATTGGTCCTCGGCCATAAACTCCACGAAATGATCTTTAGAGATAAAGACTGAGCGCCCATTTTGGAAGAAAGCGTAGTGCGCAATCTTTAAGTCAGAGGTAAGCTTATCCTGCAGAAGCTCCTGCTGGGCCTTGCACATGGCGTGAATATTGGCCACGATGTGCTCAAGGTCTGATTCATAGGACTGTTTCAGGTTCTCCGTGAATTTTCCCAGGGCCAGAAGGGCGCCCACTCCCAGGGGCACGAGGGCCAGGAGAAGGGTGAAGCTGATTAGCTTGCTCCGGATCTTCCAATCTCTGAATGGTTTCATAGGCATTTTTTAATATATCAAAGCCAGAGGAAAATCTCAAACTTTTGCACTTAAAGCAACTTTCCGCGGGTGAATGTATTTTTCAGGCAGTGAACGCAGAGTATCAGATGCCTACTATTGACAATCTGTCACAGAAATAGTCCTATTTCTCACTGTTTTTTGACAAAAATTCCCAACCGGGAAAAATCCACCGGATTCATTTGCCATTTTGCCAGGAGTTGGATCAAAAAATTAATTAAGCTCGTTCCTGCAGCAAAAACCTTTCTCTTATAGAATAGCATCAAAATCACCTACTTATATAGCATTTGGCCCTATTCCCCGCATTTTTTCTTGGCCGGCACATCGCTTGCTCTTCAGTAAGGCAAGGAATGAATGCGGAGAGGAGGGAGGAAAAAATGAAAAAAATGGCTGTTTTGATTTTGTTCATGTCCTCCACTATCCTTTTAACCTGGGTATCCAGTTCATACTCGGCCGATTTGCTGGGATATCCAATAGTTCCAAAGCAAGCTAAATTCTATACCATCATTCTCGGCGTCATCGGGGCATCGGGGGGGATGGTCTCAGCGCTTTATGGGACCCTCTGGCTGGCGGACCTGAGAAAAAAGAGAAAAGTAAAAGTCATGAAACCTGCTTTCAGCAGAGAAGCAGAGGCCTTCGGCGGCGAAATGGCCGCCGCTGCTCAACCGGCCAAATAAATAAGCACACAGCGCCTTCGGAATAAGAAACCCCTTCTCAGCAACTGAGAAGGGTTTTTTATTTGCTTCATAATGACTGCGTCAACTTTTCCTGCACCTTGGCCTTCGGGGCACGGGTTACGAAGGTCAGAGCAGCAGCGATGAGCAGGCAGACAGCAGCAATCAAGTAAGCATTGTCAAAGTTCCTGGAAGCATCGTAGATGTATCCGCTGAGCAGAGGTCCCAGGATTCCTCCCACGCCCCAGGCCGTA
>CAYQWO010000578.1:0-2661 GCA_964421095.1 uncultured Syntrophaceae bacterium | reverse complement strand
TATGCCTCCACAACCTTAGGGTCTTTCTGCATATCCTCTGGCCGGCCTTCGCCGATTTTGGAACCGTGGTGCAGAACGATCAGCCAGTCAGAGATGCCCATAACCAGGTGCATGTTATGCTCCACTACGATGAGGGTCTGGCCCTTTTCTTTGAGCCGGATGATCAAATCCCCCAGAGCTTCTGTTTCCCGGATGTTCAGGCCAGCCACTGGCTCGTCAAGCAGAAGGAGTTCTGGCTCGCTCGCCATGGCCCGGGAAATTTCCAGCCGCTTTTGCTCCGCAATGGAAAGGTGTCCGGGCAGCCAATCCGCCTTCGGCAAGAGACCAAAAAAATCGAGCAGGCTCTCCGCCCTTTCCCTGATCTTTTTTTCCTCCCTCCTTTCGCCGGGAAGATGGAGTACTCCGCCCAGGAAACCGGCGCTGGTTCTCGGATGCATCCCCACCATGACGTTCTGCAGGACAGACATATTGGAAAAGAGCTGGGCCTGCTGGAACGTTCGATTGATTCCCAGGGCGGTAATCTGAAAAGGCTTCAATCTGGAGATCAGGGTCCCCTGAAAGAAGATATCACCCGAGTGCGCGGAATAAACTCCGGTGATGGCGTTCAGGAGGGTGGTCTTACCCGCCCCATTGGGACCGATGACGGAGACGATCTGGTGCGGAGCGATGGAGAAGGAAAGGCCATTCAAGGCTTCCAGCCCCCCGAAGTGCAGCGTGAGGTCCCGGGTTTCCAGGATCTTTTGCTTTCCTTGAAATGCTGCTCCCCGCATCATGCCCTTTTTGCCAAAGCCAATTGCTTACCGGAGTCAGAGGGGTTCTTCGTTCTTCTGTTCGCGAAAGCCCCCGCGATTCCGGGAAAAAGTCCCTGGGGAAAGAAGACCAGTACAACCATCAGAATAAGTCCATAAATCAGGACATTGTATTCCTTGACGGCGTGCAGAACTTCCGGGAGGATGGTCAGTAAGATTGCTCCCAAGGCCGACCCCCAGAGTGAACCCATCCCGCCCACCAGGACCATGGTAACGACCTGAATGGAGTAAAAGAAACTAAAAGTACCCGGGCTGATGAAGGTGATGTAATGGGCATAGAGGCTTCCGGCTAAAGATGCCAAAACCGCGCTGACGACGAAGATTTTGACCTTGTAGCCCTCGGTATCGATGCCCGCGCAGCGGGCGGCGATCTCATTGTGGCTCAGCGCGGCCATTGCCCGGCCAACCCGGGAATAGATCAGGTTGAGAGAAAGAATGAGAACCGCGATGGAGACCGCCCACAGCAGATAGTAAATCTGCCGATCCGAGCCGAAAGCAAAATTCCCCATCCGCAGCCGGGGAATCCCCGCAAAGCCCGATGGTCCGCCGGTCACCGCATCGAACTGAATCATGACGATATAAATAATGATATTGAACCCGAGCGTGGCCATAACCAGGTAATGACCTTCGAGCTTAAGGGTGGGAATTCCGATCGCGTAGGCTATGCTTCCGGTGATGGCCATGGCCATAATCACCGTCGGCCAAAGGGGGAATCCGTACGTGGTCGTGAAGACGGCCGAAAGATACGCTCCCAGGCCAAAAAAAGCGGCGTGACCAAGAGAGATCTGCCCGGCGTAGCCCATGAGGAGGGTAAGGCCGATGACCACCACGATATTCAAAGCAGCCACGTTCAGGACCATCAGATGGTAATTGTTCTGCAAAATAGCCGGAAGGGCAAAAATGATCAGCGCATAGATGAGCAGGTATATTTTATTTTTCTTGCCCATGGGTAGTCCTCAGACTCGTCTCAGCCTTCCGCTGCCCAGGATTCCGCTGGGTTTGAAAAAGAGGGCCGTCAACAGGATCAAAAATGCCAGGGCGTCCTTGTATTCCGAAGAAATGAGCCCGGCGGCCAGCGATTCCAACACCCCCAGAAGAAGGCCCCCGGCGACGGCCCCGGGCATGGACCCATATCCGCCCAGGATGGCCGCGGAAAAACCCTTCAAGCCCAGCATGACCCCCACGTCGTACGAGGTCGTAGTGATGGGGGTGAGGATAATTCCGGCGACAGCCCCCAGCGCTCCGCTGAGCGTAAAAGAAAGAAGGATCATCCGGTCGACCGGGATTCCAGTCAGCACGGCCGACCTCCGGCTGGCCGCCACTGCCCGCATGGCTTTTCCGGTCATGGTTCCTTTGAAAAAATAGTTCAGAGCCGCGACCACGCAAACCGTAATCCCGAAGATCCAGATACTCTGGGGCATAACCGCAGCTCCCAGAAAAACGAGGGGGGCCTCGCCGGAAAAAGAGGGAAGGGTCATGGGGTTTTTCCCCCAGAGGATCATGGAGAGACCTTTGATGGAAATGGAAGCGCCTACGGTGATCATGACCAGGATGAGGATCTCTTTGGACTTGGCCTGCCGGATGGGGCCCTGCTCCAGAAGAAGGCCGACCACCGCCACCGAAAAAATAGTCAAGAAGAAGGCCGGGAGCATGGGAAGTTCCAGAAAAGTGTAGAAGGTAATCATGAACATTCCGCCGAGCATGACGAACTCGCCCTGGGCAAAGTTGACGATTCCGGTCGCATTGTGGATGAGAGAGAAGCCAATGGCGATCAGGGCGTACGTGCTCCCCGTGGTCAGACCCGAGAGGATGAATTGGAAAATTTGCAGAGAGAGCGTCATTCCCTCCTCCC
>CAYQWO010000577.1:0-2689 GCA_964421095.1 uncultured Syntrophaceae bacterium | reverse complement strand
GGGTTATTCCCGCCGATTCTGCGGCGCTCACCCCTGAACCCCGGCCGATGAAAAACGATTTGCGACACAGTCTCCGTTTGCGGGGGAGAGGGGAAGAGTGAGGGGACCTCAGCCTTGGTCACGCCCCTGGCGTGATGAAGGCCCCGTCTCGGAGGCTTCATCATGAAGGACTCTCCACGGAAAAATCCTTCTTTTTCCCCCGGAATATTTCACTCAAAAATCCCCAAACGCCCTTGGAAAAAAAGAAGCACACCAATATGGTGAGGACTCCGACGGGAAATTCCCAACGGGCAATATAGGCACTCACCAGGTCCTTGATCCCGAGAAAGGCTGCCGTTCCGAAAAACGCTCCGTAAACGGTGCCGGCTCCTCCCAAGAGCGTGGCCACGAGCACTTCCGCAGCACGGGCCGGCTCAGTGATACTGGGGTTCACAAACCCGAAATTGATCGCGTACATGGAGCCGCCCAGGGCCGCTAAAATGCAAGAAAGGGTATAGCCAATCCATCGGATCCGGAAGGTATCATAGCCCAGGAACTTCATCTTCCCTTCGTTCACCTTGATAGCCCGAAAGGAAGCCCCCAGCACCGACCGGTCCAACCAGCGATACAGGAAGAGCACAATGGTGAGGATAATCACCGCAAACCAGAAGAACTGGGCTGGCTGTCGCAGGTCAAAAAACCAAGTCTCATGCATCCGCGCCCTGTACCACAGACCGTCATCGCCCCTCGTGATCGACAAGAGGGGCTTCTCCACCAGAAACAGTCCGATGGCACAGGTGGCGGCATTGATGAGGGCAAAATAGTCACCCCGAAGCCTGATGTATGCAGGCCCCAGGAGGACGGCAATCAAAAAACCGGCCACCAGGGCCAGTCCCATGGCCAGGAGCGGATCATGACCAAGGTGGGCCAGATAAAGCGCGGCGGTATAAGCCCCGATGCCCAGGTAGAAGGGCTGACCGAAGGAGACCATTCCCATATACCCGTAGAGGATATCGTTGCCAATCAGATAAATGGAAAAGGTAATGATCTCGACGATGAAAGTCATTTTGTTCGGGAAAAGATATCTCGCCACGATGATAAAAAACACCAGGATGAATGGACCCGGAATGCCTTTAAGAAGCTTCATCATCTCGTCCCCAAACCTCCAGAGTATTTTCCCGCCAGCGTTCTATCTCACAGATACCTTTCAAACTTAAGGTCTCGGATTTCCTGTTTGTCGCTAATTTCCGCGACGACCTTTCCTTCCTTCATGGCATAGACGCGGTCAGCGACCTCCGCCGTTAGCGGCAGGTTCTGCTCGATGATCATCAGAGTGGTTTCCGCCCGGATTCGCTTGATGGCCTCCTTCAGGTCGTTTATGACATGAGGCGCCAGGCCCTCCGTGGGCTCGTCCATCAAGACCAGGCTGGGCCTACCTAAGAGGGCCATAGCGATCAGGAGCATCTGCCGCTCCCCTCCGCTCAGGTTGCCACCCTTCCTGTCCATCAATGTCTGCAATTGGGGGAAGTATTGGAGAACACCATCCCAGTTGTAGTCCTTGGTGGCATAACTGCTGAGTTCCAGGTTCTCCCGTACGTTGAGATCCGCAAAGACATGCTTGTCTTGCTGGATGTATTTGAGGCCTCGAAGAGCCACTTCATACGCCCATAAGCCCCCTATCTCCTGCCCTTTGAAAGAGATCGATCCTTTGTCTTTCTTTAAAAAGCCCGAGATGGTCCGGAAGAGGGTCGTCTTCCCTGCGCCATTACGTCCAACGACAACGACGACTTCCCCTGTATCGACCCCTATGGAGACATCGAACAGGACCTGCAATTTTTGGTAGGAAACGGCGAGGTCCTTAACGCGGAGTATCTTTAGGTCGTTCTTTCTATCCATATCCTCCTACCGATTATCCCGAAATTTTCCAGTAGCTTCGTCGGACTTCCGGATCCTTTAGGGTCTCCTCACAGTCTCCACAGCAGATAATCTTCCCCTCATGCATTACTGCCAGCCGGTCGGCAAATTCGGTCAGCTTCGATACCTTGTGCTCGATCACCAAAATCGTCTTGTCATGGGTATACTTCTTTAGCACGCCAACCACTTCACCAATCTCCTGGTCGCCCAGGCCGGAAAAAGGCTCATCAAAAACGACGACCCGGGGATCCGAGACAAAGGCCATGGCCAGTTCCAGTCTTTTCTTGCTGCCCAGTGGCAAGTTTCCCACGACTTCGTTGCGCAGGTGATCCAACTCGAGCATCTCCAGTGCCTCTTTGACCCCCCCGGCCACGGAGGGTTCCCCGAAGCTGGTGTAAAACATGCGGAAAGAAAGGGGTTTATCTTCCTTTTTGCGGAAAAGGGCCAGGCCCAAATTTTCGAAAACCGTCAGGTTATCAAAAACATGAACCAGTTGAAAGGTTCTTACGATTCCCAGGGATACTCTCTTGGCCGGAGATATCCGAGTTATGTCTTCGCCTTCGCAAAAAATACTTCCTTCGTCAGGCATGTGATACCCGGTTACAAGGTTGACCAGAGTTGTCTTCCCAGCTCCATTGGGCCCGATAATCCCCAACGTCTCTTTGTTAAGCAGCTCAAGATCAACGTTATCGACTGCGGTAAAGTCTCCAAATCTCTTTGTGACACCCTTAATCGTAAGCGTTACCTGCTTCTCCATCTCTGACCTCGGATCAGAATCAAGAGCAAAAATATACTA
>CAYQWO010000576.1:955-2693 GCA_964421095.1 uncultured Syntrophaceae bacterium | reverse complement strand
TAGATCTGAAGAAGCTTTGATTAAGATAGGGGGGAGATGGACCCATGACCATTCCCATAGCTGAGCGCATGAGTAGGATTGGAACAGAGACAGCTTTTGCTGTTTCTTTCGAGGCCGGCCAGTTGGCCCGCCAGGGAAAGAAGATATATCCATTCCACCTGGGTGATATGAATATTCTCACGCCGGCCAACGTGATGGAAGCGGCCGTGGACGCCATGAAAAAAGGAAAGACAGGGTACAGTCCAACTGCTGGTATCCCTGAGCTGCGAGAGGCCCTGGCCAAAGATATTTCGGCATCGCGTAGAATAAAGCTTACAGCAGATAACATTTCTATCCAGCCCGGCGGCAAACCCACCATCGGCAAGTTCATCATGGTGGCCATGAATCCAGGCGATAAAGTGCTCTATCCCAACCCCGGCTACCCGATCTACGAATCACAGATTGAATTCCACGGTGGGGTGGGGATTCCGTATGGCTACAAAGAAGGAGAAGGTGGGTTTATTCTGGATATGGAAGCCATCCGCAACGGGATGCAGGCCGGAGCGAAAATACTGATTTATAACAATTATCAGAACCCAACCGGAGCTTCCTCTCCCAAGGAAGAAATGGAAGAGCTGGCCAGGCTGGCCGTAAAGCACGACCTTTTCGTTCTGTCTGATGAGGCCTATTTCGACATCCGCTATAGCGGCGAACCAATGAGCATCGCCAGCCTGCCCGGCATGGCGCAGCGCACGGTTATCTTGTATACCTTCAGCAAAAAATTTGCCATGACTGGCTGGCGATTAGGAGCCGCCGTGGGGCCTGCTCCGTTTATCGAGCATATCTCCAAGATTAACGTAAACGACGAATCGTGCTCCAACCATTTCATTCAATATGGTGCTCTGGCCGGGTTGCAGGGCAGCGATGAAGGGCCCAAGCGAATCCTCGCTATTCTCAAAGAGCGGCGCGATGTGCTGGTCGACCGACTTAATGGCATCCCCGGCATCCACTGCTTTAAGCCCGAGGCCACCTTTTACCTTTTCCCCAACGTGACCCGGGTCATGCAACGCAAGGGGGTGAAGGACGTCGAAGAGCTTCGCAAGCTGTGCCTGCTGGAGACTGGCGTGAGTTTCTGTACCCGGCGCCATTTTGGCCGACCCTTGCCGGGCGAGACCGAACAATACGTGCGCTTTGCCTATTCGGGAATCGATTTGCCGGAAATTGAGGAAGGCTTGAGAAAGCTTAAAGCATTCCTTGCCTAATCTTCGCTGAAAACCATCCTCGTCAGAACCTAAGACCCCTTCTTCAGGTATTGGACAATGGCTCTGAATTGGCTTTGCCCGTCGAGTCCTGCTTCTGCCAGGACCATGTCTGCCTGCCCACTTCCCAGATAATGTCCTTTCTGGAAGGGATGGAGGGTCATCCGCCGTCCCTTCTCAGACCGGATCCAGCGATCCATGGTGGGGATTGTAAAGCCCGTGATCCCCATAGCCTCCTGAGCTAGGGCCTCGGGATATATTTTTTCTTGTTCCGAGGTGGGCAAGAGATCAAAGAGTTCAGCGCTGGAAATATACAAGACTCGGAGTTCGATCCCTTCCTTTTTTAGCAAGGGCAGGGTCTCTCCGATAAAAGCATAAGCGACCTCGCTACCCTGCAGGACAACGGTCCCATCCGTTTTCTTTTTTGGGCGGTAGAGCAGATAGACGCCCGAGGCTGCATCCGTTGCTGGGGCCAGGCCCAGGGCTTGACGATCAACAAT
>CAYQWO010000576.1:0-945 GCA_964421095.1 uncultured Syntrophaceae bacterium | reverse complement strand
CATCTTCCCCCGTTTTTACGCCCGCGTGGGCACAGACCAGGATCATCGGTCGGTAAGGCCCTTGGGCAATGGCCTGGCGTGCTTGGTTGCCGATGGCATGCAGGCGGGAAGCGATATGGCCGAGGGGAGCGATGAACGCGCTGTAGGAGGAGCCGACGCCGACGTGGCGCCCGAAGGCAGAAAGGCCAGAGAGAATGCCCGACATTGCATCCTCACAAATACCCCCAGCCGCGAAAAGCCGGGCCCTGGGGTTTGAACTGGAGTTGTAATATCCCTCGGGAAATCCGCCGGCGATAATGTTGACACTGGTGGAAGCGAGCAGATCTCCGGCTGCTGTAAGCAGCGCGCCGTTACTGAGCCTGTTGTAATGCTGGAGCACCCGGCCCAATTCTCCCCGCAGAGTGGTGGTCTTGCCAGGCGCCAAGATGAGTTCTTGGGGAATGGAGCCGGCAGTCCTGCTGGCCATATCGAAGATAGCCTGGTCCTGAGGATCATTTTGCCGTGGCTTGCGGTTTCGCCGGTTGAGGCGGTCGCGGGCATCCAGGAGCTTGCGGGCTTGGGCATTCACCATCTGGCGATTTCTTTCCAGGGCATGGCGGATGGCCTGTAAGGATTCCCAGAAGCATTCTTCTAAGACCTCTTTTTCTTTGCCCCCCTCACACCGTTGCTGATCCGATGGGCATTTGGGAAGTTCACCACCGACTTTCTCCAGAAGCGGCTTAAGGGCCTGGGAAAAACCATCGGAGCAGAGACTGTGGCCTGCGCCGTGGGAGGCCCTTCCTTCTATTCCATACTGCCAGCCTTTGGTCGTACGGTAAATGATCGCCGTGGGTTGGCTATTTCCGATCTGCAGAGCCATTTTTTGGGCGGTGAGGATCTGCTCAAAATTCCGCCCCTCGGGGACCCGGATTACATTCCAGTCGTGCAGGTAGGCAAACTCCAGAG
>CAYQWO010000575.1:0-2695 GCA_964421095.1 uncultured Syntrophaceae bacterium | reverse complement strand
TTCTTGGAGATGCTGGCCATCTTGTTGATCTCGGGGGCGCTTTGTTATACCTTTGGGAAGATGGTGGGGGACACCCGGCAGGGGTGGGCCGTTCTGGCGGCGATGACGATCATTTTCTGCGCTATGCTCGGCGTTGCGCAATGGGCTGAACATGGGGGAAATCCTGCGCTGGCCAGGTTGGGGGGAGTGGATCAGTCCGCCGGTCTACTGCAGGGGGATGGCAACATGGAAGGAAAGGAGGTGCGTTTCGGTATCACGGCCTCCGCACTGTTTGCGACCATCACAACCGCCGCCTCCTGCGGAGCGGTGAACTCCATGCACGATTCCTTTACCCCTCTGGGCGGATTAGTGCCCTTATGGTTAATAGAAATCGGTGAAGTCATATATGGAGGCAATGGATGCGGCCTTTATGGAATGCTGATCTATGTGATTATCTCGGTTTTCGTGGCCGGGTTGATGGTGGGACGAACGCCGGAGTATCTGGGAAAGAAGATCGAATCCTATGAAATGAAAATGGCCTCCCTGGCCATCCTCGTTCCCATGCTTCTGCCTCTACTCGGTACGGCCGTTGCCGTGCTCTTTCCGGCGGGACAATCCTCCGTGGCTAATCCCGGTCCCCACGGGTTCACCGAGATCCTGTACGCCTTTTCCTCGGGCGTGGGCAACAACGGCAGCGCCTTTGCCGGGCTGAACGCCAATACTCTCTTTTACAACACGGCCATTGCCGTAATGATGTTTTTCGGTCGTTATTGGATCCTCATCCCCGTTCTGGCCATTTCCGGCTCCCTGGCCATGAAGAAGACCGTCCCCTTCAGCTCGGGGACCCTCGAAACCCATACCCCTCTGTTCATTGCTTGGGTAGTCGGGGTGGTGGTTGTCGTGGCGGCCCTGAACTTCCTGCCGACACTGGCGCTGGGTCCTATCGTGGAGCACCTGCTGCTTTATTGATGGGCGCGCGAGATAGTTCGGAGTCCGGAGTCAATATATTGAATGATTTAGAGGCTGAATTGTCGAATTGTTGAGTGGAGGAGAACGATGAAGGGTCAGAACCCCCAGAAGAAACAGTCCATTTATACAGGTCAACTGTACAGGGACGCCTTGCTCCAAGCCCTAAAGAAATTTGACCCGCGGAGGATGATGCGCAACCCGGTGATGTTTGTGGTTGAGGTGGTCAGCGTCCTGACGACCGGGTTCTGGATCCAGGCGCTCATCGGTAAAGGGGAAGCTCCTGCCGGTTTTATCGGACACATCTCTTTGTGGTTGTGGTTTACGGTGCTTTTTGCCAATTATGCGGAGGCCCTGGCCGAGGGGAGAGGAAAGGCCCAAGCCGCAGCTCTGCGGCGGATGCGCAAACAAACTCAGGCCAAGAAACTGCCCAGGGGATATCAGGTAGAAGAGGGTGTAAAGCCAGGGACCAAAGATTATTCTCTGGCCTCTTCAACGGAGCTGCGGAAAGGGGACCTGTATTTTGTTGAGGCAGAGGATATTCTTCCGGCCGATGGGGAAATTGTCGAAGGGATCGCCTCGGTGGATGAGAGTGCCGTCACCGGAGAAAGCGCGCCGGTGATTCGCGAATCGGGAGGAGACCGGAGTGCAGTCACCGGAGGTACTCGGATTCTTTCTGATTGGCTGATTGTCAAGGTAACCGCCGATCCAGGTGAGAGTTTCCTGGACCGGATGATCGGTTTGGTGGAAGGGGCGAAACGGCAGAAAACGCCCAACGAAATCGCCCTGGACATTTTATTAGCAGGATTTACCATCATTTTCCTGGTGGTGTGCGCGACCCTCCTGCCCTTTTCCCTTTACAGCGTGAAAGTCGCGGGAAAAGGAGTCCCCGTGACAATTACTGTTCTGGTCGCCTTGCTCGTCTGCCTCATTCCGACCACGATTGGCGGGCTTCTCAGCGCCATTGGCATTGCGGGCATGGACCGCCTGATCCGGCGCAACGTTATCGCCATGTCAGGAAGGGCCGTGGAAGCCGCGGGAGATGTAGATGTACTGCTTCTCGATAAGACTGGCACAATTACGCTGGGGAACCGCCAGGCAGTGGAACTAATTCCCATTGGCCATATCAATATACATGAATTAGCGGAAATTACTCAGCTGGCTTCTTTGGCAGATGAAACGCCCGAAGGCCGAAGCATTATGGCCCTGGTTAAAGAGAAGTACGGTTTGCGGGGACGAACGGTGGGTCCGGCAGATGGAAAAGGGATGCAATTCCTGCCCTTCAGCGCCCAAACCCGGATGAGCGGGGTTGATGTGGATGGCCTGCATATCCGCAAGGGGGCTGCGGATGTGATCATCAGCCATGTGGAAAAAAGTGGCCGTCGTGTCCCCCGAGAGCTCAACAATGCCGTGGACCGCATTGCCCGCACGGGGGGAACCCCTCTCGTTGTAGCCCGGAATGACCAAGCGGTCGGGGTTGTCCACCTTAAAGACGTGGTCAAAGGGGGGATCCGGGAGCGCTTCGCCCAGCTCAAACGCATGGGCATCAAGACGATAATGATCACCGGAGACAACCCGGTAACTGCTGCGGCCATCGGGGCTGAGGCCGGGGTGGATGATTTCCTGGCTCAGGCCACGCCGGAGGCCAAGCTGAAGCTGATCCGCCAGCACCAAGGGGGAGGGCGCTTGGTGGCTATGACCGGGGATGGAACCAACGATGCTCCTGCCCTGGCCCAGGCCGATGTTGCCG
>CAYQWO010000574.1:0-2702 GCA_964421095.1 uncultured Syntrophaceae bacterium | reverse complement strand
ATCTCCCGGGAGGAATTACAGTTGAAGACGCCATGGCCACAGCTCCTATCATCGAGGCTGCTGGAGTCGATGTCATCGCCATAGGCAGCGGCGTGGGCATCATGGCCCATGATCTTACTCTGGGGGACAATAAATCGTACTTTCAGATGATCATGCCCATGTACATACCGCGGGGTTGTCGGGTCGAATTGGGCGCGAAAATAAAAAAATTATTAAAGGTCCCTTTGAGCATCGTGGGCCGGATTAACAATCCGCATCTGGCCAGGGACATCATCGCTGGGGGAAAAGCAGACCTGGTAGACCTTGGCCGGCAAATGATTGCGGACCCGCATTTCCCGCAAAAAATCGCCGAGGGGAAGATCGAAGACGTCCGACAGTGCATTGCCTGCAACTACTGCCACGGAAAGCGCATCAGAGCCATCAAACAGATTCGTTGCGCCATCAATCCTTGGGCAGGACGAGAAGCAGAATTAAGAGAAATCAAGCCAGCTTCGGTTCCCCAAAGGATAATGATCATTGGAGGGGGCTTTGCCGGCTTGGAAGCTGCCAGGTGGTTGAGGAGGAGAGGGCATCGGGTCTCCCTGTATGAAAAAAACCATCAGTTGGGTGGACAGGGGTTGCTGGCGGCCATGCCCCCCAATAAGAGTGAGATTCAAACCTTCATCGACTTTTTGAAAAGGCAGATAGAAAAACTCGGTATCGAAATTCATCTCAACCAGGAGGTTACCCCTGATTTTGTGGTCCAGCAGAAACCGGATGCGGCCATTGTGGCCACGGGAGGAAGACAAATCCAGCCCCGAAACATTCCAATCGATGCGCAGATGAGAAGCCTTTATGCCTGGGAAGTTCTGTTGGGGAAAGAGAAAAATTTGGGCAAGAGGATAGTCGTCCTGGGGGGAGGATTCGTGGCCGCAGAGATTACTGAGTTTATGTGTGAAAGAATGATGGCGGAAGCGATTACCATCGTGGAGATGAGGGAGGCGATTGCCTTTGATATGGAGATCCTTTTTCGGCAGATGCTGATTGCCAGATTGCAGGAGTTTGGGGTGAAAATGATCCCTAATTTCCTCGTCCAAGAAGTGACGGCTACGGAGGTTATTGGGAGGGATGCCAAGAATAAGCGGATAAAAAAGTTGCAAGCTGACTGCGTCGTGATTGCCCTGGGAACTGAATCAGTGGAGTTTCCAGTTGAAACGATCAAGCAGGCAGACATTAAAGTTCATATCATCGGCGATGCCCATGAACCGCGCGGCATCGCCGAGGCAGTGAGGGATGGTTATTTAGCAGGAATTTCTATTTAGTTACACCATTTTTCAAGGATGTCCTGGTTCACATCCCACGGCATAGGGGCGCTTTGCTGGATCGGCCCTGCCTCTTAACCGATGAATAAATGCTATGACACGATCATCGTAGGCGCCGGTCCCGGCGGGTGCAGTACCGCCGTCAGTCTGGCTCGCAAAGGGTACCACGTTCTGCTGCTTGAAAAGGAGAAATTTCCCCGGGGGAAAGTCTGCGGGGACGGCATCAGCCCCCCGGCCCTCGAGGTTCTGGAACGGCTGAATGTTCTGCCGGAGATAATTCGAAAAAATCCCTGGAAAATTGATGGGGTAGAAATCTTCTCTCCTGCCGGTCAGAGGGTCATCGCTCCTTTTGCCCACCTGAAAGGCCCATATCCCTTTGGCCTAGTCATGCCGCGCAAAGAATTTGATTTTCTCCTATTTCAGCAGGTCCAGAAATATTCCAACATAGAAATCCTGGAGAATTGGGAAGTAAAAGATTTGATCGGTCGGAATGGGGAGATCCAGGCCATTAAAGCGCAATCCAAAAACCAAAAGGGAGAGTTCTTCGGCCGGATCCTGGTCGGAGCTGACGGCGTATACTCGATGGTGGCCAGGAAAACTATTTGTCCGCGAAGAAACTTTCAGCACGGCGCCTTCGGCATACGGGCCTATTTCCAGGGAGTGAAGGATTTAACCCATCGCATCGAGATTCACTGCGACCGGGCCAGTCTTCCGGGATATGGCTGGGTTTTCCCCACCGGTGAGAATTCGGCCAACGTGGGATTCGGAATCACGCCGCGCCATTTGCAAGAAAAGAACATTCGCAATCTTTTCCAGACTTTTGTGGAGGGCAACCCGTTCGTTAAGGAAAGATTGGGGGAAGCACGGATGGTGGAAAATTCTCTGCAGGGAGGCCTGATCCCCTCGGGTTCTTTTTTCCAGCGGCGGAGTCGCAAGAACGTTCTCCTGGTAGGCGATGCCGGCGGCTTTACGGATATTCTGACTGGGGAGGGGATTCTCTTTGCCCTGAGAAGTGGGGAATGCGCTGCTGAAGCCATTCACTCGGCGTTGAGCTCTTCCGGAAAAATGGAGAAAGTAGGACCGATCTATGAAAGTTTCTGGAGGAAGGCCATCGGGAGCCGGGAGTTCTTGATCGGGGCTTTTGTACAGAGGCTGATCATCAGGGAGTTTTTCCTGAATCGGAATATCGGACGGGCGGTCAGAAAACCATCCATGGCCCGGAATTTGGCTTCCATTCTTTGCCATCAAAAAACAAAAATGGGGTTATTATTCTAACCGGAGAAGGTTATATTTTCTGGATAATCCTGGCTCAAGCTTGACTTTACAGCTATGGCAGCCGTTGTTTGGGGCGGGATGAATGGGTGAGGAAATTTTTTATTCAGAATCTTTTCGCAGGTAATT
>CAYQWO010000573.1:0-2710 GCA_964421095.1 uncultured Syntrophaceae bacterium | reverse complement strand
ATGGAAAGAAAGATCGAAAAAATCTTAGCTTGCCGTAGTAAAGCCGGCATCGACGATCCCCGATTGAAACGCGCCGCGGTGCTAATCCCGCTGTTCAAAAAGGACGGAGAGTATCACATCCTCTTCACCCGGCGGACGGACCAGGTAGGGCACCACAAAGGTCAGATCTCTTTTCCCGGAGGCCGGCAGGACAAAAAGGATAAAGACCTCCTGACCACTGCCCTGCGCGAGGCGCGGGAAGAGATGGGCATTGAAGAAAAAGATGTGCGTATCCTGGGCGAGTTGGATGACATCTGCACAGCCACAACCGATTTTTGTATCTCTCCTTTTGTGGCCCTTATCCCCCATCCCTATCCACTGAAAATAAACCGCCAGGAGATCGAAGAGGTGATCGAGGTGCCCCTGTCCGTATTATTGGACAACCGCAGATTTCGGCAGGAGCTTTACGAGAAAGATGGCCAGCCTTTCCGGGTCTATTTTTATCAGCACAAAGACCATACCATCTGGGGGGCCACAGCCAAAATCCTCAAGCAGCTACTTGATTTACTTCCAGAAGAGGACAAAAAAGATTGAAAACAAAGCCGCCGGAGCCTCCTTTAGGCCACCATGACTCTAAGGACGTGGCATAAGAGACCCATACGCAGGAATTGCCCATATTTTATCTGGTCAAAGTAGGCCGCCCGTGGGTCTTGGTCCAATTCCACCGGCAGCTCATAGTCCCGGGGAAATGGGTGCATGATGTAGGTATCCTTCTTCAAAACTTTCAAGATCTCCTGATTGATCCGAAAGATCTCTTTGGCCTGCTCATAATCGTTGACCCGGTCCCCAAAATTTTCCCGGGGAATCTGGGTGATGTACAGGATATCCGCTTTTGCCGCGATCTCTTTTAACTCTACCGCACTGTCAAAAGACTCGCTGAAGGGAACCTGGTGTTCTGCCAGATATTCCTTCATGTCATCCTTCATTTTCAAGGCCCGCGGAGAGGCAAAGTGAATTTTAATGCCGGAGTATTTGGCCAGAAAGTAGGCCAGCGAGCGGATGGTGCGACTGTTCAGCAGGTCGCCAATGAAAACAATCGAGAGCCCGTCAATCCCCCCCTTCAGCTTTTCGATGCAGTAAAGGTCGATCAGGGCCTGGGTCGGGTGCTGGGCAGGTCCATCCCCGGCGTTGATAATCGGGACGGGAGAAACTGCGGCCGCTCGTTTCGCTGACCCGCTCCGGTGATGCCGCAGGACAATCACATCGACGATGGAGCCCACGACCTTTACGGCATCTTCGAAGCTTCCTCCGGCGAGTTCCGAAGAGAACGCCTCCGGGGACTCGATATTGGAAACGGCCCCGCCCAGGCGCTTCATGGCGCAGTCAAAAGATAGCATCGTGCGCATGGATTTGGCGTAGAAGAGATTTCCCAGGATTTTCCCTTGGAGAAGGTCCAGAGGCAGCCGTTTCTCTGTCCGCTCTTTGATGCGGTCGGCGATGCTGAGGATCTCTTGCAGGTTTTTCTTGTTAAACTGCTGAGCTTCGATGATATGCACAAGTCTCATGGTCAAACTCCTTTAGGGGATGATGTGCGTTCCCTCTCGTTCTTGCACCGCCGACCAAGCCCGATCCAGGGAAGTAATAATTGCTTCCTCTCCTCCGTATTCGATGAACCGGATGCAGGCCCGCACCTTGGGGGCCATCGAGCCCTCCAGGAATTGTCCCTCCTGGAGATACTTCTTGGCTTGCGCTACGTCCAGGCGATCCACCGGCCGCTCCTCGGCCGTGCCAAATCCGAGCTTGACCTGCGGCACATCTGTGAGGATCATTAAGATATCCGCCGCCACGGCTTCCGCCAGCTTCTCTCCGGCCAAATCTTTATCGATTACGCCCTCAATCCCCTCGAATTCCCCCCGATCGTTCAAGATGACCGGAATCCCTCCCCCTCCAGAAGCGATGACGATCATACCGGCACCGACCAGCTTTTTCAAGGCCGTGACCTCTACGATCCGGATGGGGTCAGGAGAAGGAACCACCCGGCGAAAAGGTGCTTCCCCACCGGGCAAGACCTGTTTCATCTGGTAGCCTCTTTCCGCCTCTAACTTTTCTTTCGTCCTGCGGTCATAGAACAAGCCCACGGGTTTACTCGGATGCGCGAAGTCCGGGTCTTCCCGGTCCACCAGAACCTGGGTAATCATCGTCGCGACGTTTAGATTCAGGCTATGGGATTTAAGCTCGTTCATGAGCGCCTGCTGTAACATATATCCCAGCTGCCCCTGCGTCATGGCGCTGCAAATTTCCAGAGGTTGCGCCGGCACCTGGGAAGAACCTGCCTCCTGCTGCACAAGAAGGTTGCCGACTTGGGGGCCATTTCCGTGCGTAATGACGACCTCAAACCCATGCTGGATGAATTCCAGGATATGATGCGAGGCCGCCCGGACATTGGCAAACTGTTCCCCGAAGGTCCCTTTTTGCTGCGGAAGTTTGAGGGCATTGCCGCCCAAAGCAATGACGATTCTCTTGCGATCTTTGTTCATATATCCCCTACGCTGATCTCACGAACAGCTCGTATCGCGGCCCAGATGGCAGGGCCTGTTTCCGTAGACTAAGGTCACTACTTGGCCAAGATAATTTTTCACGGTTTTGTGGATCACATCACGGGTTTGAATCACAACAACTGGTCGAGAAGTTCGATCATCTCCGGGTCGCCGCCCGCGGGCGGAGCCCAATG
>CAYQWO010000572.1:0-2711 GCA_964421095.1 uncultured Syntrophaceae bacterium | reverse complement strand
GGACTGTGCGAATCGCGTCATGTTGACGTCATATTCTTCCTGTGCAGAGGCCAGCCAGGGAAGGAAGACGAGAAGGAAAAGGAAATAAATGGGAAAGAGAAAATTCAAGGAACGACGCTTCATGCCGGCACTTCTCCTCGCATTCAGGGGGATGCAGAGGCCTTCGCCAGGGTGGCTACGGTCCGATTGCGAGCCACAAAATATTTTTGGGCCACCCGCCGCACATCCTCGGCCGTTACTCTCTCGTAGGACTGCAAGCGATCGGTGAAGTATCGCCAGTCTCCAAAGAGGCACTGCCCGTAAGACAACCAATAGGCCAGCTTGGAGTTGGAGTTCAGCTTGCGCAGGATCTCCGTTTGTATCTGGTTCTTCACCTTCTTCAGCTCCTGCTCCGGTACCAGTTCAGACTTCAGGCGGTCGAGCTCTTGCCCGATGGCTTTCTCCAGTTCTTCAGCCCCGTGGGGGTGTCGGGGGGCGGCGAAGATTACGAAAAGGTTGGGATAGCGCTCTCCGGGGAAACCGTTCGCTGAGGAAACCTCGGCGGCGATCCTTTTTTCCTCGACCAGCCGCTTATACAGGCGAGAAGTTCGCCCGGAAGTTAGCAGGCTCTCGATGACTTCACAAACCACATCATCCAGATGGCGCGGGTTCGGTTTGTGGAACCCGATGATCAACTCCGGTTGGGCATCCGCAACGACCTGGAGGCGCCGCTCTCCGAGTTGTTCCGGCTCTACGGTCCGGAGCGGCGGAGGCAGGGTTTGCGGGGGAATCCGTTCAAAATATTTTCTGATGATCGGGAGGGCCTCGTCGGGACTCAGGTCTCCGACAACGGTCAGCACCGTATTGCCCGGGGAGTAAAAGGTGCGGAAGAACTGTTCGGCGGAGTGTTTATCGAGAGATTGGATGTCTGAGGGCCACCCGATCACCGGGCGGCCGTAGGGATGGGCCATGAAAGCGGCGGCCAGGAAATTTTCCAGCAACTTGCGCTCGGGTTGAGAATCAACGGATCGGCGGCGTTCCTCCATGACCACGTCTCGTTCCGCATAGAACTCCCGCAGAACCGGGTTGAGGATGCGGTCGGACTCGATCCGCGCCCAGAGCTCCAGGCGGTTGGAAGGCAAATTGACTACATAGGTGGTAGTGTCCGCGGAAGTCATGGCATTGAATCCTACCCCCCCATTCTCAGAGTAAAGCAATTCGATCTCGTCCTTCACCACCCACTTCTTGTGGCTGGCTTGCAGTTCTTTGAGGGTTTCTTCCAGATACTTGAGGTACGCCTTGTCTGCTTTCTCCCCTTTGGCTCTCTCGGCGTCCAGGGCGGTGCCCACGGAGTCGATTTGGATTAATATTTTTTCTTCTTCCGCGTAGTTTTTAGTGCCCAGGGTTTTGGTGCCTTTGAAGAGCATATGCTCGAGAAGATGGGCGGTCCCGGTCATGCCCAGGTTCTCCTCCGTCGCCCCCACCCGGAAGCGGATGTAGAGGGAGAGGGTGGGAGATTGATGGCGCTCGAGCAGGAGGACTTTTATCCCGTTCTTAAGGGTAAATTCTTTAACCCGGCCTTCCAGGGACAGAGCGGGGGCTTGGATAGGATAGATTACGAATAAAAGCAGGGCGAGGATGAATCCCCAAAAGATTCGGGACCTGAACTTCATTGATTGGCCTCCAGGCTGTGAAAAATCATTGAGCACTATATCATAAGCAGCCGGTTCGGGAAAGGGTTAATCTCCTGCGCCCTACATAAACGCACCACCGCAGCCCAGCATCGCGCTCAGGTTCAATCCTCGCGCACCACGAAACCGGGGAGCTGGTCCTTCTTCAGGACCTCGACCTGCCGCTGCGCCTCCGCCTCGGTACGGAAAGCGCCCAGGCGAACGCGGTAAAATCGCTGGACATTGCTTTCCCAGAGGATGATCCGAACGTTGGCATATTTTTTCTCCAATTGATCGCGAAAGCGAGCGGCGTTTTCCCTTTCCGTGAAGGCCCCAACCTGTATGGCGAAGGTTCCTTCGAGAGAGGGGACACGCCCGCCGGCGAAGCCGATGGCTTCTACGGTTACTTTGGCCGTGCCTTTCCCTACCATGTCAATGGCCCTGGCTCCACTGTAAGATAGGTCAATAATGCGGCCGGCGACAAAGGGCCCGCGATCATTTATGCGCAGCTCGGTCTTCTTCCCGTTTTCCAGGTTGGTCACCCGCACGCGGGTGTTGAAGGGTAGGGTGCAATGGGCCGCGGTCATGGCATACATGTCGTAAACCTCTCCGTTGGCCGTTTGGCGACCGTGGTAATCCTTGCCGTACCAGGAGGCGATGCCCACCTGGCGGTACTGGATCATCTTCCCGGGCTCATAAGGCACATAGCGCATCTCTCTTTTCGCACATGTGCAGACAGTCAACAGGACCCCCAGGCAGAGAGCCCACTTCATTAAATTCTGGAACATCTTTTTACCTCCCAGAGCGGCTAGAACTAAAATGGAAATAAAGATAGAAATCCTAAATCCGAATACCGAATCCCGCGAAACGCGGGACGAAACAAATCCAAAATTCAAATGATAAAATTTTCCAAACGTGGCTCCGCCCTGCGGTTTAGACTTTTAATTTCTGGTCATTGGAATTTTTTTCTCAGTGCCCAAGATCATAATCTCCCCAATTTTCTTTCCTCCCGAGCCGAGAGGTAGATCCCCAGCAATACCAGCGTTCCCCCCAAGAGCAAAT
>CAYQWO010000571.1:0-2713 GCA_964421095.1 uncultured Syntrophaceae bacterium | reverse complement strand
TATAGGCATTGGCAATCACATCCATGCCGCACATCCCGATTTGAGCTTCCCCTTTGTGGACCTGTTCCAGAGCAGTGAATCCCTGCCCCGTGGTCACGGAAGCATTCACGCCGGGCATCTTCTCATCCATCAAGGTGGCGAGAAGCCCACCCACAGCATAAATTGGCGCCCCCACGACTCCTCCCGTGATTACATACTTTCTTTTTGCGCTCGGCTGCTCCGCTCCAGAAGTAGGGACCAGCAAGCCGGTGGAGAGAAAAGCACCCAGGAAGAAAGCGATGATCGCTCGACAGTACCAGTTAACCCATGTATGCCTATTCATCTCAAGCCTCCTTTCGGTGTGAAAATTAAGGCGAACGCCAATGAGAGCCTTTGCCATTCTTTCTTATTCGAAAACTCGAAACCCGCACCTTAGCCTTAACCTTCTATCCTAAATATCCCAATCCCTGCAGCCTTCTTCTGATTTCGGCTTCATCTTCTTGGGAATAAGCCTCTTCTTTTCCTTTCATTAATAGAGTCTGCCCTTCCATATCTTCTGGAATGGGTACACCCATCAGAGATAGGATGGTAGGGGCGATGTCCAGAAGGGTCATGTTCTTAACCTCTCCGATCGCCGGAATGCCTGGGCCAGCCATAGCCAAAAATCCGGTCCTGCCATGGCCTCCGTCATCAGACCCTTTGCCGGTGTCATACGAATAAAGGGAGTCGTACCCCAACATTTCGCTTATGTTGTAGCGGCATTGGTCGAAATAAATGAAGAGGTCAGGCCCGTATTTGGAATAGGGACCGGAATGGATTTTGACCCGCTTGAAGGTCTCCGTATCCAGGGGTTGTCCTTTTTGCCCGGGGAGGGTTTTTAACTTTTCCCTCAGCTCATCGAGGGTGGCGTGATAATCAGATGGGGACACTACCCCCTGAGCCTCCCTACCTTTCATGTTCAGATAAATCTGTCCTGTATACCCCGTCGCCCAGGCTATGGTCTTTGACCAATCCACCTTACACTCCTTCAGAGGAGTGGGAGAGGAGGGTGGATTAATCAGACGGAGGTAGCCCTCCCGGGCTAGCCACTCATTCAGATTGATCCGGCCGTCCAGGCGCTGGACGCTGTGATCGCTGTGCATGATGAAGGCAGTATCTCCGTCCAGCCTCTGCCGGAGTTCCCCGATCTTGCGGTCACAGAACTCATAATGCTCCTTTAAAGCATTCCCGAACCGGGGGTGAGCTTCGTAGCGGACGTGCTTTTCATCAAAGTAGCGGTAGAAGAGATGGGGCATCCGGTCCGTCCCCATGATTACTCCGAAGACATAATCGCATTTCTTCTCCCGGTAAAAATATTCGATGAGGCTGAATTTTTGCTCGTCCATTTTATAGATGCGTTTTAGCACCACATCTTTATCCAGGAGCCGGAAATTGATTCCATCCATCGAGGCGTCGATAATATACTGGCCGCCTACCTTCTCGATTTCCTTTCGTAAATCTCCAGGGTGGGTAAAGGTGCTATGCAAATTGGGGGTCATAAAGCAGGAAACTGCATACCCATTTGGAATCTCGGGCGGAGGATAGCTCACCGGGACATTGACGATGGCCACTTTTTTCCCAAGTCTCGGAAGGATTTTATAAAGAGTATCCACTTTTATCTCTCGGGAATTCACCAGGAGTGGTTCTCCATAAGAGAAATCCCGGCGGAAGGTAAAATCCCAAAAGCCGAATTGCCCGGGATTCCTGCTGGACTGGGCGCAGGTCCAGGCTTGCGGTGTAATGGGCGGTACAGTGCTTTCCAGGGTTCCATAAATTCCTTCTCCCATGATCCGGGAAATGTGGGGTAATGCTTCCTTCCATTGCCAGACCAGATCTGGGTTAAATCCATCCAACCCGACGACCACGACTTTTGCCATAGTTCCCTCAGAATATTTTTTGAGCCCGACCTCAATAGATGTACGTCTTGCGGTTGGCCATGTATCCTAACTTTTGAGAAATCCGCCGGGCTGTCTCCACGGTCTCTGGGGCCAGCTCTTTTTTAATGCGCTCATCGGACATCAGCCAGACTGGCCCCACCAGGCAAATGCTCGCGATGACCTTTCCGCTACGATCTCTCAGAGGAGCCCCGAGGCTTTTGATCTCTTCTTCATACTCCTGATTGTCCACGGCATACCCCCGTAGGCGGACTTCCTCCAAGTCTCTTAGGATCTTGCCTCTTTCCGTCAGGGTGCGGGAAGTGAAGGCCTTTATTTTGGTTGTTTTCAAGATCTTCTGAAGCTGCTCTTCCTCCTGAAAAGCCAGAATGGCCTTTCCCGCGCCCGTGCAATAAAGAGGAACGCGGCTGCCCACGCGGGAAGTGGTCCGGATGGCTTTGGAGCTTTCCACCCGATCGAGAAATACCACTTCTTGGCCGTTCAATATCGCCAGGTAAGCTGTCTCATTACATTTCGCGGCCAATTCGGAAATTAGGGGCATCGCCTGACGATGCAGATCCGTCTTATCTAAATATTTGCTCCCTGCTTCGAATAGGCCTAAGCCGATGGAATACTCTCCCGAAAGCGGGTCCTTTTCTAAAAACCCGACTTTTTCCAGGGAGAGGAGGAGGCGCATGACAGTTGATTTATTGAAGCCAGTCTTGCGGTGAATATCTATATTGCGCAATTTGCGGGAATCTTCGTCAAAAAGGCTGAGCAAACGAGCGGCTTTCAGTAGGGATCCGATTAAATAGCGGGAG
>CAYQWO010000570.1:0-2717 GCA_964421095.1 uncultured Syntrophaceae bacterium | reverse complement strand
CATGAAGGTTCTCCTCTGCGAGTTTCTCCTCTTGAACAGACCCCCCGAAAATCTGGCCGAAGGTTTCTTTTTCAATCTCTTCCAGAAAGATCGCCCGGCCCACTTCCCCCCGCAGCCTGCGCACGTCCCGCAGACCCATGGCCCCCAATACTTCCAGAAGCTGCCCATGCCAAGCGGTGATTAAATTCACCACCCTTTGCCTTCCCCATTCTGGGTCGATCTTTTCCAATTCCACGGGACAGGCTGTCCCGTCGGCGCATTGTTCACAGAGGCGGCATTCCAGGGCGAACAAAAGGGGCCGTTCTACCGAAACCGCATCTGCCCCGCAGATGATGGCTTTGGCCACGTGTTCGGCCATGGCCATCCCGCCCCCGAAGATCAAGCTCAACCCATCCCGGAGGCTTTGTTTCACCAGGCGCATGTGGATATGGCGGATTAAATCTTTGATGAATCGGGGGGAGGTGGTATTTTGCTCCCGCCCCTTTTCGTCTGCCAAGATATGGAGCACCTCTGCCCCCGCTCGCGCCAGGGATTCCACCTCCTCCTCTGCCCGGGGAGTCAAAGAAAGTCGCAAGCAAACTACCAGGTCGGGGTTAATCTTCTTGATCTTCTGGACCGTTTCCATGACGTTTTCTGTAAAGGAAAGCTGAACCATCCTTACTCGACCGATGACTGGAATGGAACTCTCTACGCTCCCTTCAGGAAGTAAGGGAACGAGGTGGGTAGCCATAGGCAAAAATTCATCCGTAAGATGCTCTGCCCGGATGATCATCAGGGTATTGGCCTCAACGGCAGCCTTGGCCAGGGCCAAGCGGACCGCAGAGTTGAACTCCCTGAAAGGAAGAAGATCGAAGATCATGGGGATGGAAACTTCCACTCTGGGGGCAACAGTCATTTCGGATAAAATTGGCGAAAGAGGAGTCGCACCCAAGGCCGGAGGATGGGTTATGCTTCCCAGGATTCGCCCGAGTTCAACGGTAGTGCTAATATATTCTCTTCCATGAATTCCATCGCGCGTGGGACGGACAATCTCGGACATGTCGGTCCACATGCTATCAAAACCTGGCCCGGCAAAGGGGCCGCCATAGCCTCCCCCCGAGACCGGGATTTTTCCGGTCTCGGCCTGGCTTTGATTACTGGCGATGATCTCTGGCGTCCAGTACTCATCCCCCATCGACCAAAACTCAGGATTTCGACTCTTCGAAAGAACTCGGCCATAACAGCCCTGCACGCAACGGAAACAATTCTTGCAGAGCGAATCGATGGTGTCGAACATCTGCCGTTGATCATACCCGCGTTTCCGATAAACCGCATAGACACAAGACTTTTTCACGCAGTTGGGGCAATTCAAACACCCATCTCCTTCGATAATCCCGAAAGGACCGGGAGGAACCCAGCGGGAGGGTATGGGTTTGGGATTTAAATGGTATTTCTTGGGCATGGAAGCAATTTCCTATACAGTCAAGATAGAGAGAAAAATCTCTATTTTTTCACTTTGATTTTTGCCTTTGCCTGCAGGCCACCCATCGACTGGATCTTTCCCGCCCACTCCATCAGCGAATCCATCTCCCCGGGTGCAGTTGGATCGGCGAAAACGAAACGGCGTACCCGTTCTTCTTCGAGGCCAATCTCGGATAGAATCCTCCGGGCATATCGCACTCGATTCTTGGCCCGCGTGCTGCCTACGCGGTAATGACATTCTCCTTCCGGACATCCAAGTAGCGCCACCCCATCCACTCCATCTTCCAGAGCCTTCAGCAGGAAGAAAACTTCCATCTTGCCAGAACATGGAAGGGCCACCTTCCGGATTTTCGGCCCTGCCCAAGCGCTCAAAGTTCCCAGGATCTGCATCATCCGTTCAGTCTGATGCTGGCAATAAAATAAGGCTAACTCAAACATTTCCTTCAACCAGGCTCAATCAGAATCGATTAGGGCCCATACCTCCACTGTCCGATCCTTTTTCCTAAAGCACGGGCAGGTATTTCTCGATCTCGTAAGAAGTGATCTGAATGCGATAACGATCCCATTCCACCTTTTTGTTTTCAATAAAATGGTTGAAGACATGATCCCCTAAAGCTTCGCGGACCAACCGGCTCTTTTCGGTTAAATGGATCGCTTCTATGAGGCTCCCGGGGAGTTGCCCGATCCCCCGTTTCTCTCGTTCTTCCGCGCTCATTCTGTATACGTTTTCTTCTACCGGGGATGGCGGCTCAATTTTTTGGTCTATTCCAGCCATTCCCGCGGCCAGCATGACTGAGAAGGCCAGGTATGGGTTGCAGGCGGGGTCTGGGCTGCGAAACTCGATACGGGTAGCTTCTTCCTTTCCCGGCTTGTACATGGGGATGCGGATGAGGTCCGAGCGGTTTCGCTGAGCCCAAGACAGATAAACAGGAGCTTCATACCCGGGGACCAATCGCTTATAAGAGTTAACCCACTGGCAGGTTATCGAGGTAATTTCCGGCGCGTATTTCAGCAGCCCGCCGATGAAATGCCGGGCGGCATCTGAGAGATGGTATAACCCTTTGGGGTCGAAAAAGGCATTCCGCTCGCCCTTGAACAGGGACATATGCGTATGCATCCCCGAGCCGTTCTCTCCAAATAACGGTTTGGGCATGAACGTGGCATAAACGCCCTGGCGGAAGGCTACTTCTTTGACGATCAGGCGGTAGGTCATGCCATTGTCGGCCATGGTCAAAGCATCTTCGTAGCCCATGTCG
>CAYQWO010000569.1:0-2721 GCA_964421095.1 uncultured Syntrophaceae bacterium | reverse complement strand
GAGGGGAGGATGAGGGGACTCTGTGGTTTCACATTTTTTCCTTCCAAATGCCCTTTTCCCTGAGATACTTGACCGCGCCAGGGTGGAAAGGGATGTGGCGGGTTGTATAATCCGCTCCCCGGTAGATATTCCCCAGGTTCCATTGCTTCGCCTGCGGATGAATTATATCTTTTTCTTTTGGATGCTCGTACAGGGCCTTGATCAATTGATAGACCAGTTCTTCGCTCAGGTCCTGGCGACAAAACAGTGCCGTCGGAATTCCACGAGTCAAAATATCCATGTCGATGCCCTGATAGGTCCCTTTGGGAATCACAACTTTTACATAATAGGGATGTTTGGCGATTAAAGCCTTCATCTCGTCTTCTGTGTAGGGAACCAAACGAATTGGAACTTGCCTGGCCAAATCAAAGATACTGGCCACAGGGTAGCCAGCAGAGATCACTCCCACATCAACCGTCGCGTCTTTTATGGCTGTGATGCTCTCGCTAAAGGAGAGGTAAGCGGGCTTGATATCGTCGAAGGTAAGCCCACCGGCTGCGCCCAATTCAGTCCGAGAGGCCACCAACGTTCCACTTCCCGGCGACCCAACGGCCACCTTTCGGCCCTTAAAATCCGATACGCATTTTATGGGAGATTCCTTCCGGACAATCCAGTGCCGGTCGCTGGTATGGCCCAGAGAAATCAAGCGCATCCCGCTTAAATCCATTTTTTTCTCCAGGGCGGGCTCGATAACGTTGATGGAGATTAGACCCAAGTCCATCTTTTTTCTCATGATGAGATGAAAGTTTTCCTCGGAGGCCGCGGTGGATTCGGCAATGACCCGGACTTCGGGCACATATTTATTGAAAATACTTGCAAATCCAGCCCCGATGAAATAAAAAGTGCCCGCCGGGTTTCCTGTGCCCAAAGAAAGGTATTTCTTCGCTGCCGCTGAATTCTCTGTCATTAGGCCCATGGTCAGGCCGGCGAAAAGCAGGATAATAGCTATTTTCCCGATATGTTTCTTACCCATGTTCCCCTCCTTATAAAAATATTGATCATTAGGTGATCTGGTTCATAGGTTTTACTCCTCCGCCTCCCGCACCACCAGGGCGAAACCTTTGGGCATTTCCTGGGCGAAAATGGGCCATTTCAACACCATTTCCTCCTTGGGCTCCAAAGCCAGAGGTTTCCCTTTTCTCTCCATCAATGGGTAAAATCCCGCCACCGGGTCACCTTCCAGGGGGTAGATCGTCAATTTAAACCGTCTTGGTTTTTCCGACACATTCATCAGACCTACCTCGTAGAATAGCATCTGGCCGGCTTCAGTTTTCCCCATAAACCAGCCAACCTTGGTGATTTTGGCCGCCGGGACAACATCATAGGCGATACCCGCTGTCCAGTTTTCTGGCGGCTGTCCGACGGCGGGGCTGGTGGCCAGAATCCATACTCCCAGGATAGTCCAGATAAAAATTTGTCTCATGGATTTCAATCCTCCCTTATGCGAAGTCATTTTTCTCAACGGCCCCGGAGCAATTCGTAGGCCACCCGGCTGCGGAGAATCTGGGGAGTGCCTCCTCCAAAGGCCAATCCCCGTACATCCCGGTACATGCGTTCGACTTCGTAATCTTCCATGTAGCCATACCCACCGTGGATTTGCATGGCCATGTTGATCACCCGTTGGGACATCTCGTTGCAATAGGCTTTGGCCATGGCGCATTCTTTGATCGCCCGGATCCCATGGTCGAGCTTGTAGGCCGCATCGTAGGTCATCAGCCGGCCAGCATTAATCTGGATAGCCATGTCAGCCAGCATCCACTGGATGCCCTGGTGTTTGGCAATGGGCTGACCGAAAGTTTCCCGTTCCTGCGAATACCTGAGAGCCCGTTCGAAAGCAGCTTGAGCTAAGCCGAGACAAGCCGCGGAATTTCCGCAGCGTTCCCCGTTGAAAGACCCCATCATTTTCTTGAAACCTTCGCCCTGGGTGACGAAAAGGTTCTCCCGGGGAACCTGGCAGTTCTCAAAAATGATTTCATTGGTGGGGCTGGTTTCGGCCCCCATCTTTTTTTCCCGCTTCCCTATGATGAACCCGGGAAAATCCCGCTCGACGATGAAGCCGCTGATTCCCTCGCCCTTTTTGGTTTTATCCGTCTTGGCCAGGACGACAAAGGTGCTGGACACTTCACCGTTGGTGATGAAACACTTAGTCCCATTCAGGTAGTAGAAATCTCCACGCAAATCAGCCGTGGTTCGCATGGCCGTGGCATCCGAACCCGCCCAGGGCTCAGTCTGAGCATAAGCGGCGATTTTTTCCCCGCTGGCCAGCGGGGGGAGGTACTTACTTTTCTGTTCATGGTTAGCGAACTCGGAAATATTTCGGCAAGCGCCCAAATGCGTCAGGGGGGCGCGGATTCCGGCTCTGGCTGTCTCTTCCATGACGAGCACTACCCCAACGGCCCCGGCTCCTGTTCCGCCGTACTCTTCGGGGATGGTCACTCCCAGGGCGCCGATTTTGGCCATTTTGCGAATAAGTTCCCAGGGGAACTCTTTTTTATCTACATACTGCTGGACTCGCGGCTTGATTTCCTTTTCTCCGAAGTCCCGGAGAGTTTGGCGAAACATTTTTTGCTCTTCAGTCAATATCGCCTCAATCATTTGCTCCTCCTTTCAATGACTGCCAATCTTCCTTTAACTGCCGCAGGCTCTCTGGAAAGCTTCTTTAAGAGCAGATCGCGTCCAAAT
>CAYQWO010000568.1:0-2742 GCA_964421095.1 uncultured Syntrophaceae bacterium | reverse complement strand
GCAGTACTTCCGGCGGGGAGGAATGGGAAATCTTCAGACCAAGCGCGGCTGCCCTTTTGGATGCATCTATTGTACCTACCCCCTGATCGAGGGGAAAAAGATTCGCCTGCGGTCCCCGGAAAAAGTCGCTCAAGATGCCGAAGCCCTTATCCGGCTGGGCGTGGGAAATGCCTTCATCGTCGACAACATCTTCAACTTCCCCGAATCCCACGCCCGCGAGGTGTGCCGCATCTTCATCCGCAAAGGGATTTCCCTGAAATGGAGCTGCTACGCGCATCCGGCCCATTTCAGCCGCGACTTAGCTGAGAGTATGAAAGAAGCCAGCTGCACAGGCGTGGAGTTCGGCACGGATTCCGGCTCTCCGGCAGTCCTGGGCAAACTGGGAAAAGACTTTACTCCTGAAGACATTCAACGAGCCTCCCATTTCGCCCACGAGGCAGGCCTGGAAGTCTGCCATAGCCTTTCCCTGGGAGCACCTGGAGAAACAGAAGAGACCCTGCAAGAAACAATCGCATTGATGGAGAAGGTCTCTCCGACCGCTGTGATTGCCATGCTGGGGCTGCGCATCTTTCCAGGAACTGGCTTAGCCCGCCTGGCTCAAGAAGAAGGGATGGTCTCCTCCTCCCATGATTTTCTGCAGCCGACTTTCTACCTGGCTCCGCAGCTTAAGGAAAAGATCACTGAGTTAGCCCAGGAGATGGCGGCTTCTCATCCCAACTGGATCTTTCCGGGTTTGGGGATTAACGTATCTCCCCGTCTGCAATCCAAGCTCCGCAAGATTGGGGTGAAAGGCCCTCTCTGGGAGCATATGAAAATTATGCGAGAACGCCGGGCGGCCAGAAAGGAACCAGATGCGTGACATCGCTTTCCTCTTTCCCGGTCAGGGGTCGCAATCCGTCGGAATGGTTCGGGGATTAGCGGCTCATCCGGAGGCATTGGAAATATTTGCTCGGGCCAGCAGCGTCCTCGGTTTTGACCTCTTCGATCTCTGCCTCCGCGGTCCAGAGGAGAAGCTTTCCCAGGACCTGTACGCCCAATTAGCAGTGCATGTGACCAACTGTGCATACGCCGCCATCCTTGGCAAGATGAATATCACCCCCCGGGTGGGTAGCGGCTTCAGCCTGGGAATCTTCTCCGCCTTGGCTGCTGCCCGGTCCCTCTCCTTCGAGCAGGGGTTGGAGGGAGTGAGAATCGCCGCCGAAAAAATGTCTGAAGAAGGAGAAAACCTCCCCGGCGCCATGGTGGCCATCATTGGGTTATCTGAAGAGGAAGTGCAGGGGATCTGCCAGGAGGTCCCGCAGGCTTTTCTGGCCTCCACGAACACCGCCCGACAGGTGGTCATCGCGGGTGAGGAGGAGGCAGTAGAAAAGGCGCTCCACCTTAGCGTTCGCCGGGGAGCTCTTTTAGCCAAGCGTCTTCCCATCCGCTGGCCTATCCATACTCCCCTCATGGAGCGGGTTACGCGGGATTTTGCGGCGGTGGTTGAAAATTGGAAAATCTTCTCCCCTTGCTTTCCTGTTCTCAGCTATCTTCGGGCAGACTTATTAAAAACTCCTGTGGAGATACGCGAGGAATTGAGCACTCAGTTCTGCCAGCAAAATCGCTGGTATAAAGTTCTTCTCCGGATGATCGAAGCCGAGGTCAAGTTTTTCATTGAGGTGGGGCCAGGGAATGTCCTGATCCGGATGGTCCGGTGGGTGGACCGCCAAGCCAAGGTTTTCCCTGCTGAAGAGATTATCCAAAAGGAGAATGCCCTTCCGCTTGGGCTACGAGAATCCTGAAATTACGACACAGTCTCTTCAGGGGGAGGCAAAGATGACCTTCGAAGATCAAATTGTTTTAGTTACCGGCGGGTCTAAGGGAATCGGCAAGGCGATTGCCTGCGCCTTCGCCCAGAGGGGAGCGACGGTGGTCATCAACTACGGCCATGATGAAGGCGCGGCCCAAGAAGCCCAGGCGGAAATTCAGAGGGCCGGGGGAAAAGTACAGACTCAGCAGGCCGACATTATCCGCGCCGAGGAAGTCGCCCGCATGTTCAAGGAAATCCTGGATCAATTTCAGAGGCTCGATGTATTGGTGAATAATGCCGGGATTATCCGCGACGGCTACATGATGCTGATGTCCGAAAAGGACTGGAATGAAGTCATCGATACCAACCTGAAAGGGACCTTCCACTGCTGCCGGGCAGCGCTTCGGCCCATGATCAGCCAGAAACGCGGGAGAATCATTAATCTGGCCTCCCCCAGCGCCATCACCGGCCGGGCAGGACAGACGAACTATGCAGCCTCCAAAGGGGGCGTGATTAGCCTCACGAGGTCCTTGGCCCGGGAAGTCGCTCAGTTTGGGATCTTGGTGAATGCGGTCTGTCCCGGGATCATCGAAACCGATTTGCTCACCAAACTAAACCAAAAATTCCAGAAGGAGTTTTTAAATATGATTCCCCTGAAACGCTTCGGCCGACCGGAAGAAGTCGCCTCCCTGGTGCTTTTCCTGGCTTCTGCCGAAGCCTCTTACATCACCGGGCAGGTCATCTGCGTGGATGGGGGAATGGTTTGAATTTTTTCACCGCAGAGAACGCTGAGATCACAGAAAATGATGAAGTGACAAAAACCAATTAAAAAAATTATGGCGAAGGGAATTCAATATTTACTATTATCTGCATTCAGCCTCTGCGTTCTCGGCGAGCTCTGCGGTTAAGGATTGTAGAAGGGATTTTGGATGTCCGCCGCTTTGGTACTGGAA
>CAYQWO010000567.1:0-2756 GCA_964421095.1 uncultured Syntrophaceae bacterium | reverse complement strand
TTCGATATTTGGGTTTTGAAATTGTTTCGAATTTTGTGGTTCGAATTTAGGATTTCTTTAAAATTGGGGCGTCGTCAAGCGGTAAGACACGGGCCTTTGGAGCCCGCATGCGGAGGTTCGAATCCTCCCGCCCCAGCCAAAAATTCTGGAAAATGCCACCCCTTCCGCTTGGGCTTCGAGACTCTTGAAATTACGACACAGCCTTAGGGGAGGGGGAATCATCCTTTTTATGCGAGTAGCCATAATACTTTGTTAGAGAAAAGCGGGGAGGGGAAAAGGGTGGATCAAATGAGGATCTTCGCGGGGAATTCTAACGTTCCTTTGGCCAAGGAGATTTGCGAAAATTTGGGCGTCTCCCTGGGGAAGGCCGATGTGCGGAATTTCAGCGACGGGGAGATCCAGGTGGACATTGATGAAAGTGTCCGGGGGATGGATGTTTTTGTCATCCAATCTACCTGCACGCCGGGGAATGCCAACTTGATGGAACTCCTCATCATGATCGACGCCCTGAAGAGGGCCTCCGCCAACCGCATCACGGCCGTTCTGCCCTACTACGGGTACGCGCGGCAGGATCGTAAGGTTTCTCCGCGGGCTCCCATTACGGCCAAACTGGTGGCTGACCTGATCACGACGGCTGGGGCTCACCGGGTTCTGGCAATGGACCTGCATGCGGGGCAGATTCAAGGATTTTTCAACATTCCCGTAGACCATCTCTTCGCTGCTCCAGTTTTGCTGGACTACATCCGCACCCGCTTCCAAGACCATCTGGTCATCGTTTCCCCCGACGCCGGGGGGGTGGAGCGCGCCCGGGCATTCGGTAAAAGGTTGAAAGCGGGTCTGGCCATCATCGACAAACGCCGGGACAGTCCGAACGTGGCCAAAGTCATGAACATCGTCGGGGAAGTCAAAGGCTTGCAGGCCATCATCCTCGATGACATGGTGGACACCGGTGGCACCTTAGTGGAGGCTGCTTCAGCCCTGGCCTTCGAGGGCGCCGCCAGGGTAGTGGCTTGTTGCACCCATCCTGTCCTGTCGGGGTCGGCGGTCAAGCGATTGAGTGAATCGGTGATTGAAGAGATTGCCATTACCAACACGATTCCGCTCAAACCTGAGGCGGTATCCAATCCAAAGTTTAAAGTTTTATCAGTGGGAAAAATATTGGCCGAAGCCATCAAGAGAATTCATTGCAATGATTCGGTGAGTTCGCTATTCGTTTAAGGGAGGTATTATGCAGCAGAGAGAACTGGAAGTGTTATTGAGAACCGCGAAAGGGAAGGGAGCGGCCCACCGCATCCGTCGTGAGGGAAAGATCCCGGCCGTGCTTTACGGACGCGGGATGCAGACATATCCCCTGGCCCTTAACCCGAAGGAGTTGGAAAAAATATTGACCAGCGGGGCTCGAGAGAATACTCTGATCGAGCTGAAGCTTGCCGGCGCCGGAAGCGAAAAGATTGGCCACAAGGTGGTGATGCTCAAAGATCTCCAGGTGCATCCCATCAAGAGGACCTACCTGCACGCCGATTTTTGTGCCGTGGCCATGGATGAGAAAATTGAGATCGAGGTTCCCATCCGCCTGAGTGGGAAAGCCGAAGGGACAAAGACCGGCGGCATCCTGCAACAACCCCAGCGCGAAGTGCGGGTGCGCTGTCTGCCTTCAGACATCCCGGAGTTCATCGAAGTAGATGTCAGTGCCCTGAAGATCGGGGATTCCTTGCACGTGAAGGATATTGTTTCTGCCATCAAGTGGGAGATCGTGGCCGAGACCAATTTCACTTTGGCCAGCGTCGTACCGCCCATCTCCGAAGCGAAGTATGAGGAAATCGTGGCCGTGGCGGAAGCGGAAAAGGAGATCGTCCAGCCCGAACGGATTGGAGAGAAGAAAGAAGAGGCCGAGGAGGTCAAGGAAGGCAAGGAGGCCAAGGAGGCCAAGGGAGCCAAAGAGGCCAAGGAGTAGCTTATCTCTAAGGAGGTGGGGTGAAGCTCGTCGTTGGCCTGGGGAACCCCGGGCGTGCCTACCGCTGGACGCGGCACAACATGGGCTTCTGGCTCATCGAGCGCTTTGCCAAGGAACGGGGAATCGACCTATCCTGGCGGAGGTCTCTGTCCTTATATGGCCGGGGAAAGATCGGAAACGAAGAAGTCATCCTGGCCAAACCCCTAACCTATATGAACCTTTCTGGAGAAGCCGCTCGCCGGCTTCTCCATTTCTTCAAAGTCCTGCCTGAAAACCTGGTCGTTTTGCATGATGACCTGGACCTGCCTTTTGGCACAATCCGCATCCGCTTGCGAGGAGGACATGGGGGCCATCAAGGTGTCAAGTCCATCGTCGAGGCCTTGGGGAACGATGAATTCGTCCGCCTGAAAGTGGGAATCGGAAGGCCCCCCGATGGCAGCCAAGACCCAGCTGATTATGTTTTGGAGCCTTTAGCTGGGGGAGAGAGGGAAGAATTTAAGTCTGTGGTCGAACGGGGCATGCAGGCGCTGGAAATCCTCCTCCGAGAAGGCCCCCAGGCGGCGATGGACAAGTTCCACGGAAATTAAAATCCAAAAATCAAAAACTAACTCCCAATCTCCTTAATACTCCCTCTCCCCCTATGGCGGGAGAGGGGAAGGTGAGGGGGCAATTCTCAAAGGATTAAATGCGTTCGTATTAGTTGGACAACACCTGGGCCATGCGCCTGGGGCCGCAGCGTGGCCGGTCAGTTCGGGCCATTGACAATGCAGTGTCGATCTGATATATGTAAAACATAAAGGAG
>CAYQWO010000566.1:0-2762 GCA_964421095.1 uncultured Syntrophaceae bacterium | reverse complement strand
CCGGAGATATGACGTCCGTGTTAATGTTATTTCCGAATTTCCATACCCGACCTTTGATGTCTTTCATCTTTCTCCCCTTTGATATTATCTCAGCTGCCCCTTCACTTCCTTTCAAAATCCCCCCCAGCCCCCCTTTTTTAAAGGGGGGAGCGGGGGGATTTGAGGAATGGGCAGGACGAATTTTCATCAATCTTGGGTAGCAAACCACAGCGGGCAGTTAAATTTCATCTACATCAAAGATATGGCCGGGGGTCAGCGATAACCCCTTCAATGGCCGAGGCGGCTACCGTTGCGGGAGACCCTAAGTACACTTCGGCATCGCTGCTGCCCATGCGCCCCTGAAAGTTGCGGTTGATGGAGGCGATGCAGCGCTCTCCTGGAGCCAAAAGTCCCATGTGCCCCCCAAAGCAGGGGCCGCAGGTAGAGTTGCAGATGATCGCTCCGGCATCGATCAGGGTCTCCAGGATTCCTGTTTTTAATGCCTCCCGATAAACTTCCCAGGAGGCCGGAATGATCAACAGCCGTACCCGGCGATTCACCTTCTTTCCCTGCAAAATCTGGGCGGCGATCTGCAGATCCTCGATTCGCCCATTGGTGCAGGAGCCGATGAAGGCCTGATCAATAGCCACCCTCCCGACTTGAGAGATGGACTTCACGTTGTCTATATTGGAGGGAAAGGCCACCTGGGATTCGATCGTGGAAGCATCCACCTGAAAGATATTCTCATAGGTGGCTCGCCCGTCGGCTTTGATCCGGGAATAAGGTTTTTGGGCTCGACCCTTCAGGAATTCATCTACTTTCTCATCGGGCTCGAAAAACCCGAACTTTGCCCCCAGTTCTACGGACATATTACTCATGGTCATCCGGCTGGAAAGGGACAATTTTCTGGCTGTGGAGCCAGTAAACTCAATGGCCTTGTATTGGGCTACCTCGGCGGAGTATTGGCCGGCGATATAAAGCAGAAGGTCCTTGGACATAACTCCCTGAGGAAGATCCCCTTCCATGCGGAACTGAATGGTCTCGGGAACTCTAAACCAGAGCTTTCCCGTAGCCAGGACGTAGGCCATCTCGGAGTAACCAATGCCGGTAGCCGCCGCCCCCAAAGCGCCATAGGTAACGGTGTGGGAATCTGTCCCGACGATCAAATCTCCTGGAACTACATGACCTTTCTCTGGTAGAACTTGGTGGCAGATCCCGGCATTTTCTCCGTAAAAATGCCGGATGCCTAACTCTGCGGCGGCCTGACGAAGGACCTTATGATGATTCGCGGCCTCCACCGTGGGGGCTGGGATCCAATGATCGAAGAGGTGGATCACCTTTGCGGGATCCCATAATTCCTTAACCCCTGCCTCTTGCAAAACGGGGTATACCCCCCGCATTCCCTCATGGATCATGGCTAAATCAATGTTAGCTACCACATAGTCTCCGGCCTTTACTGATGGCCGGCCCGAGGCCCTTGCCAAAATTTTTTCGGCTAAAGTCATTCCCATCTCTTGCTCCTTTTAATTGGACGCGGATGAGCGCAGATTATCAGGATCATTAAGAATACAGAACCCTGGAGAGCAGAATCTCACTTAAAAAATAACAATTTTTCCCTGCTGTTTCTTGTTTTTTGAAATCCGGCCTAAATTTCTTTTTTCTGCGTGGATCAGCGGAAATCTGCGTCCCATCAATCTTATTGAATTTCCTTCAGCACTGCCCTGGCAAATTCTCTGGTGGAAGCCTTTCCGCCCTGGTCGGGGGGCAGGGTTTTTCCATGCCGGTAAACAATGGCGACTGCTTTCTCCAGGGCTTCCCCTTCTCTTTTCATCCCCAGATGATCGAGCATCATTTTGGCCGAAAGGATCATGGCCGTAGGGTTTACGATTCCTTTGCCGGCGATGTCCGGGGCGGAGCCGTGAACCGGCTCGAAATATGGTTTCTTCCCGCCAAGGCAGGCGCTGGGCGCAAGGCCCAAGCCTCCGACTAACTCGGCAGCTTCATCAGCCAGGATATCTCCGAACATGTTGGACGTCACCAGCACGTCGAAGTCTCGGGGGAAGCGAATCAGGCGCCGAGCCGCATCGTCCACATAAAAATGTTCATGCCTCAGCCCGACGTTCTTTTGGCACTCGGCTTCAATTCCTTTCTGGAAGAGGCCATCGCTTTGGGATAGAACGTTTGACTTCGTCACCACCGTGAGCTTTCCGGGATACCCCTGCTTTTTCCTTTCCAGGACGAAGGCACAGGCAAACTTGGCCAGACGCTCTACCCCCCGTTCACTGATCACGCGAATGGCAAACTTGCCATGGCCATAGTCGGCGAGCGATTTTCCCATGCGGTCTTTAAACTGGGGTAGGGCCTGCGCTAAAAAGTTGAGGTCTCCTTCGCGAGCTGGATAGAGCCCTTCGCTGTTCTCCCGCAGAATGACGAAGTCGATTCCCCGGGGATCCTGGAGAGAGCTTTTGGCTCCCGGGTAATACTTGATCGGGCGAATGTTCACAAAGTTATCTTGTTGCCACCGAAGAAAGTAGAGGATCTCCCGGCTGATTCCGCCCTGGGCGCCGAAGAGGATGGCGTCGGATTGTTGGCATAGGTTTTTCACTTCTTCCGGGAAGACTTCCTTCCCTGCTTTCCAGGCTGCCTCCCCGTGGAGTGGTTTTATGATGTCCAGGGCAAAACCAGCCTTCTCCATGATCTCCCAGGTGACTTCCATAATTTCTGGGCCAACGCCGTCTCCCCCCAGGGCGACAATTTTTTTCTTCATTTCCCCTCCCTATTTC
>CAYQWO010000565.1:0-2784 GCA_964421095.1 uncultured Syntrophaceae bacterium | reverse complement strand
AAAGGGGGTGAATCAAGGGAGTCATGCCAGGGGTGAAAGCTCGTCAGAGGAGGGTGGAAAGGATGGGTTGAACTTTTTGAATTTTTCAAGGAGGTTACGTATGAAAAATATGGAGATCAAAAGGGGCATTCTCCTTCTTATCTTGATACTGGCGCTCTTAGGTGCGGGATGGCTTCCTTCCCTGCCAGCCCAAGCAGCGGAGAAGGAGATTGTCTGGGCCATCGTGGATGATTACAGCGGCCCCTATGCCGCGACTTGTGATGAAGGTCATAAGGCCACGGTTCTGTTTCTGGAAGAGCGGAATAATAAATTGGGACCCTATCGGGTGAAAATGGCTACCCGGGATACCGAGCTCAAGCCGGCCGTGGGCGTGCGGCGGCTCCAGGAAGCCATCAGCGAGTTCAACCCGCTGGTCGTTTCCTCCGGAAATAGCAGCGCTGTGCAATTGGCCATGGCTGACATTATTGGCAAAACGAAAGGGCCAATCTTCTGGACCGATGGCTGGGATACACGTCTCACCGGCACCCAGGGCAATCGTTACACCTTCAGATGGGCCAGCCCCAACTACACCATCGCCAGGGCGTCCCTTTCCGGGTTTTTAGACAAGTTCCCCAACATCAAGAAGGTCATGCAGATCCAGTTAGACTACGCCTGGGGATATGACATGGCGGAGAATGTGGAAGCCGTCTTAAAGGAGAGAGGTATTAGACTTCTCAAGACCCAATATATTCCCGTAACCGCTACTGACACCAGCGTCTTCATGACTGAGGCCAAAGAGTCAGGAGCTGATGCTTACATCATCGGACTATACGGCAAACTTTTCGGCATCGGCCTGAGGCAGGCCCATGAATTTGGCCTCAAAAAAGTTATGAAGGTCTTTTCCATCACTGGCTCCCTCAACATGCTCCGCGGCATTGGGTCCGAAGCCCTGGAGGGGATGTATTTGGGCGATCACTGGAACCATGCCTTACCCAACGATTGGGTGAAGAGCTTCGTGGCCAAGTACCGGAAGAGGTGGAACATGATTCCGGGCGACTACGCCGCAGCCAAATATTTGGAATGCCAGCTGATGGAAAGGGTAATCAAACAGACCGGCAGCGCTGACCCCAAGGTGCTAATTCCAGCCCTGGAGAAGATTGGGTCATTTGATGGGCCTTGCGGCAAGGAGAATATGGCGGGCTGGAACCATCAGATCGAGCATGATTTCCTGCTACTGCGGGGAAAATCACCGAAAGAGAAGAAGTATGAAGAGGATTATGTAGAAGTAGTCGGCGGTGCGAAGATTTACCCCAAACAGGGGGAGAAGGGCTTCGAGTTCGATCGGACCAAGGATTCTCTATAGGATCTTCTATTTCCATGGGGAAGAAGACTAAAAGGAAGGGTGACGGCCTTTAGGCTGTCACCCTGAGGATGGGAAAATTTGAGCCCGGAACTCATACTCGGCTATAGACCTGTTCCGTAAGATCCAGGATGACGAAATGATCAATATTGACGCTATTCTACCCCAGGTATTCAACGGCATCCAGTTTGGGGTCCTGATGGCCCTTCTGGCCACAGGCCTTTCCCTCATCTTCGGGATGCTGGGGATCATCAACTTTGCCCACGGCTCTCTCTACATGTTGGGGGCTTATGTCGTCTGGACCTGGGCCCGGATGCTGCATATACCAGGAAACTTCTGGTTTGGACTTGTCCTCACCCTTCCGATGATGGCCATCGTCGGGCTGGTCATAGAAAGAATTCTGTTGCATCGTATGTATGGGCTGCCCGTAGTGTACCAAATTCTGATCACCTTTGGCCTGCTCCTGGTGATCCAGCAAGGTGTGGCTCTGATTTACGGGACGGTCCCCCTTCCCTTGGGGATCCCCCGGCATTTCGATGGCGAGATCAGTCTGGGTCTGTTTCTCTATCCCACCTATCGACTATTCACGATGATCCTCGGCCTAGCCATCATCTTTGCAGTCTGGTTTTTCGTCGAGCGCAGTTACCTGGGCGCTATCATCCGGGCCAGTGCTGAAGATCCCGAGACTGCGCGAACCCTGGGCATAAATACGCGCAACGTATACACCTGGACTTTCGCTTTGGGCTCCGCCCTCGCCGGCCTGGGAGGGGGACTGCATGCGCCTCTCATCGGCGGTCTCCAGCATACCACTGGCACAGAGATCCTGCTCATCAGCTTTATCGTGGTGGTGATCGGTGGCCTGGGTAGTATCCGCGGCGCACTTCTAGGAGGTATCATCTTGGGCGTCGTCCGGGGCCTGGCGGGAGTCTTCTGGGCTCCGGCTTCGGACTTTGTGATGTTTGCCGCCATGGGGGTGATCTTGATGGTCCGGCCCCAAGGGTTACTTGGCAGGGGAGGGGCGCAATGAAAGCAGGGTTGCGGATGCCACGGAAAGGGTTTTTCCCCGAGTTTTTAATCGCCATCTTACTGGCCGTTATTCTGATTCCCGTCTATTTTATCCTTCCTTCGAGAATGATGGCCTCTGAAATCCTAATCATGGCCATTCCTACCCTGGCCTTCATCCTGCTGCTGGGATATACCGGTCTGCTCAACTTCAGTATGGGGAGTCTTTTTGCTGTGGGGGCCTATACCGCCGGAATTCTCCTGGCCCGGCACCATGCCCATATCCTCTTGGCGATCACTGCCGGCGTGGTGACGAGCGGCATCATCTCGATCATCGTGGGCTATTTTTGTATCAAACGGGGTGGCCTCATCTTTGCCTTGCTCACCTTGGCCTTCAATCAGCTAATCTGGTTTATCATCTGGCAGTGGAAGAGCTTTACGGG
>CAYQWO010000564.1:0-2791 GCA_964421095.1 uncultured Syntrophaceae bacterium | reverse complement strand
GTCCATGGGAATCCCGTCGAATTTTTTATTATAGAAGGTATAAAATCCCCCTTCCTGGAGCCAAATGAGCGGCAGCTCATCCATCAGGATCTCCTGCACTTTAAGATAGAGGTTTTTCCGCTTGGCAAAGTTCTGTTCCACCTGGGCTTCCGCAAAGAGGCGGTCCACTTCCGGATTGTTGTATCCCATGGTATTGGTCCAGATGAGGTTTTTGATGTTCCTGGAGATGTACATCCGCTCGATCCCGATGACCGGGTCCGGGTAGTCGAACACACTATCGAAGTTGAGGTCAAAATCCCAAGCCGATATTTTGGAGGCCCACCCGGGGAAATCCGGACTGGCCCGGAGGTTAGCGTTAATTCCCACCTTCTTCAACTGTTCCCGGGTGTATTCGCAAACGGCCTGATAGGCGGGGTTGGGGATCCAATCGACGTTCACACTGAACCGTATTCCGTCTGCCTTGCGTTTGAACCCGGCTTCGTCAAGGAGCTGGTTGGCCTTATTCAGGTTAAGCTCATATTGGGGAAGTTTCCCATTATAAAAGGGGCCGGCGTGGTGGAAGGGCGCAGTGGCCGGGGTCCCAAACCCCCTAAAGATTTCCTGGACGATGAAGTTCCGGTCGAGGGCATGGGCGATGGCCTTGCGGACCCTTTTGTCGCTCAAAGGGGGCTTGCGCAAATTGATGGCAAACCAGGTTCTGGACCCGATGGCTTCATATCCTTTCTGGGTCATGGCAAATTGAGGGAGCTTGGCCAGCCTCAGGGCATCATCCGCGAAAAGATAAGAGAAGGGGATGAGATGGGTGGCCTCAGTCTCCATGGCAACGGTGCGGGCGTTGGAGTCGCTAATAAATTCCAAAATGATGCGGTCCAGGTACGGTTTCCCTTTGCGGAAGAAGTTTTCATTTCGCTCCAGGATGATGTGTTGTCCTCTCTTCCACTCGGCGAACTTGAAGGGACCTGAGCCGACCGGCTTTTGGTTGGCCGGATTCTTGCGAATTTCTCCCGGCCCATAGATATGTTTTGGAATAATTGGAAGGAGAAGAGGATGCATGGCAGCCAAGAAGGCCGGATAAGGATGTTTCAGGTAGAAAATCACCCTATGAGGCTGGGTAGTGTCGATCCGATCCAGGGCCCGGAACATAGCCACGCCGAAGGGATGGTTGGCTTTTACGGTTTCCAAGGAAAAAGCCACGTCTTCGGAGGTAATGGGCTTTCCATCGTGGAACGTCGCTCCTTCCTCCAGGTAGAAGGTGTAGTCTTTCCCGTCGGCCGATACTTCCCATTTTTTCGCCAGGTAGGGGTAAGGTTTAAAATTCTCATCAAACTGCACCAGGCCGGCGAAGATCTGAAGCCCAGGGACCCCGGTTGGAGTGCCGGAGACAATCGCCATGTTTAGGTGAGTTGGTTCCTGATAGATCATTTTAAGGGTTCCCCCGCGGGGCGTCTTATCCGCCTGGGCCAGGGCCTGCCCGGATGCAAGGGAGAAAAAGAGGAGGAAAATCATGAGGGGTGCCCAAATGAGTTGGTTTCGACTCCTTTTTGTAGCTTTCATACTTGCTCCTTTCTCTGGCCTTTCACTCTCTCCCCGAAAGAATCAAAGAGGAGATATGATTTTCTCTTTGCATCCCTTTTTCTTCTCGTTGATAATAGGGTTGACTTCTGATAAGAGGGCCGGCAACGCAGATATTCTACTCTGCTCGATATCCATAGATCAACCGTTTCTATCACAGGAAGTAATTTTTTTAAAGTTCAAAATGACCGCTTTCGCTCAGCTGGGCGTCAACCGAATGGAGGGAAGGGATGAAAGAACTGAAAGCAAAACGAATGACCGCACGGGGCGGCCTCTTCCCGGATGTGGTTTACCTGAACGGAGCCGTCCTGACCCTGAATGAAAAGAACTCCTGGGCGGAGGCTGTGGCCACTCTCGGCCATACAATCGTCGCTACGGGCACAACGGCGGCCATCCGGAAACTGGCCGGGCCGGCGACCCGGGTGGTGGACTTGGCAGGGAAAACCATGCTGCCGGGCCTGATCGAACCTCACAATCATTTTGCCATGTATGGAATTTCAGCCCAGCGCTTTGCGAATCTGCAAAGCCATCCCCTCGGGCCTGTAACCAAAATGGATGAATTGATCGAAGTACTCCGGGAATGGGCCAGCCGAACCCCCAAGGGTGGATGGGTGTTGGGCCGGGGTTACGATGACACGCTCCTTTCCGAAAAGAGGCATCCGACGCGGGAGGATCTGGACAGGGTTTCGCGCGATCATCCGGTTTATATCGTCCACATCTCGGGGCATTTGAGTGTGGCCAACTCAAAGGCTTTGGCCATTGCGGGAATTACCAAAGATACAGCTGACCCTCCGGGCGGGCTGATTCGGAAAGATTCGCAGACTTCCGAGCCAAATGGGGTTTTGGAGGAGATGCCGGCTCAATCCATCGTGGCCCGGCTTCTTCCGCCCCTTACCATGGAACAGCGGATCGAAGGGATGGCGGCTGCTGCCAAACATTATCTGAAAGAGGGGATCGCCTCTTGCAGCGATGCCGGAGTTAATTTCCCCGGGGTCGGGAGCCCGGCCGAGATTGTGGCCTACCAGAGAGCCATCGGGCTGGGCTTGGTCCCCATTCGTATGACCATGATGGTGGGGGTAGAGTTTCTGCTGGGGCCCGATGGGAAGAGTCCATCTTTTGTCACCGGATTTGGCGACGATCGTCTCAAAATTGGTCCGGCGAAGATCATCGTGGACGGGTCCATCCAGGGATACACCGGTTGGCTGGCCAAGCCCTACCA
>CAYQWO010000563.1:0-2795 GCA_964421095.1 uncultured Syntrophaceae bacterium | reverse complement strand
GAGTTATGTAGAAATGCGCTTAACACCGTCGACGAGTGCTTTCTCACCAAAGTTGATTATTAATGCCCGTCTGAGGCCTACGCTTCCTTCTCACGGCCCTCTGTGTGCTCTGCGGCAAGAAATATTTAAAAAGAAAATTTGATCCATTCCTCTAAATCTCTCAAAGCGCGGTCGGCAAGGGCCTGGCGCTTGTCCTTTCCCCTTAGGGGTCCATCCAGCGGGGGGAAGAGGCCAAAGTTCGCATTCATGGGCTGGAATCCCCTCACCTGCGGATTGGTGACGTAATGGATCAAACTGCCCATGGCCGTATTCTGCGGAGGGGAGACCAGAAGTTTCCCCTGGATCTGGCGGGCCGCATTGATCCCCGCCAGAAGGCCCATGGCCGTTGACTCCACGTATCCTTCAACACCGGTGATTTGGCCCGCAAAAAAAATTCGCGGGTCCTTTTTGAACTGCAAAGTCTTTTCCAGTAAGGTGGGCGAATGAATGAAGGTATTCCGGTGCAGGCTCCCGAAACGATGGAAAGCAGCGTTCTCCAAGCCAGGGATCAGGCGGAAAATGCGGTCCTGCTCTTTCCATTTTAACTTGGTCTGGAAGCCCACCAAATTATACGCCGTTCCCGACGCATCCTCATGCCGTAGCTGGACGACCGCGTAAGGCCGCTTTCCCGTGCGCGGATCTTTAAGGCCCACAGGCTTCATCGGGCCATGGGCCAGAGTTTCTCGTCCTCTTGCGGCCATTTCCTCGATGGGCAGGCACCCTTCAAAATGCACCGGCCTTTCAAACTCGCGGTAAGAAACTTTCTCCCCGCGGCACAGTTCGTCCACAAAATGCTCATATTCTTCCCGGTTCATAGGACAGTTCAGGTAATCGCTTCCTTCCCCATACCGCGAGGCGCGGAAAACGAAATTCATATTCAGGGTGTCGCCGTCAACGATGGGGGCGATGGCATCATAAAAGTATAGCGATCTCTCGCCGGTTAACCTTTGAATGCTCTCGGCCAAGGCCGGCGAGGTCAAAGGGCCGGAGGCCATGACCACCACCCCCTCCGAAGGAACTTGAGTTTTCTCCTCTCGCCGGATTTGAATTTTCTCGATGGCTTGCAGGCAGGCGGTGATTCTTGCGGCAAAGGCTTGCCGGTCGACAGCCAAGGCCTCCCCCGCCGGTACGCGGGTTTCTTCGGCGACGGTCAGAATTAGAGAACCCAGCGCGCGCATCTCGGCCTTCAGTAATCCGGCGGCATTATGCAGCGAATCGGAGCGCAGAGAATTGCTGCAAACTAATTCTCCCAGGTTTGGAGAGAGATGGGCCGGTGAAAAACGCTGGGGTTTCATCTCGTAGAGGATGACCGGAACATCTCTCCGGGCCGCCTGCCAGGCAGCTTCACACCCTGCCAGTCCTCCACCGATGATGATGATTTGCTGAGGCATGAGATTTGAAATCGTCAATATCCTTATCAAGAATTTTTTCACACATTCTCTGGGAATGTCAACTGATTTGACTGGCTTACCCCCCAATTTTTCCAATGACCTAAATAAATCGTTCCCTCCCGAATCAAGCGATTTCTCCGTGGCACAAATTGGCGTATAAGAAAGTACGACTCATCGACCGATTTTCTTCTCTGGGACTGCCCGTCTCTAAGTTCGCGGGGCCAAGCGAATCGCCTGGACCTCCGAACCCAGGGACCGTTTTTATTGCGCCAATTTCTGTAATTTGGGGTGGACAAGGATTGACACGTTCAATTTCTGTTGACTCGCTGGCTATGATCCTGTAAGCTCTCGCCCGTAGAACTGCTGTTTTCTTATTGGCAAATTTTGAGAAGTAAGAAATTTTTAGCCAGCTTCTCATAATCGTCAGGAGGTGCAAGATGTCCAAAGATCTCAGTTCCGAAGAACTGGCAGGCCTGCGTCGCTGGCCGACTTGCGCGATCTCCAATGCCATCGAGCTCTTCAACATCCGGCCGCGGAACGAAGGGTTCATGCTCCCGGAGATCAAATGTATCTTTCCCGAATTGGGCCCGATGATTGGCTTTGCAGCCACCGCCGTCATCAGTGCTGATTCTCCAGAAGGCCGCCGGGTTCCGCCACCGGAATGGTGGGAAGTGGTGCGCAAAATACCGGAACCCAGGGTGGTGGTGATTCATGACCTGGATCGGCCAGTCATCGGCTCATTCTGGGGAGAAGTCAACGCCAACATTCACAAGGCCCTGGGGTGTGTCGGCACTGTCACGGACGGCTCTGTGCGAGACCTGGATGAGGTTCGGGAGGCAGGGTTCCATTTCTTCGCGAGTTGCGTGACCGTTTCCCATGCTTACGTACACTTGGTGGAGGTAGGCATCCCCGTCAAGGTCGGAGGCCTGGTTGTAAAACCGGGCGATCTGATCATGGGTGACCAGCACGGGGTCATCTCCATCCCCCTGGAGATCGCCCGGGACGTCCCCAAGGCGGCCCAAATGGTCGAGGACTGGGAGCGGCGGGTGATTAACTTCTGCAAGTCCAAAGAGTTCACGGTGGATGGACTGAAAGCCCGCTTCATGTCTCCCCGGCCTACCTGGCCTCCGGCCGGATAGAAGAATTATTTTTGGGACGCAGATAAACGCAGATTGTTCGGATTTCTGCTTGGACGACTCTAACAGTCGAACATTCGTCGGGTTTTCATACATGCGAGCGAATCCTCGCATGTATGAATAGTCAATTCTGCTTTTAATTATAACATTGGATATTTTTTTCTGCGTGTATCCGCGCAAATCTGCGCCCTACTTTTATTACATAGAAAATAACAACTTTTCATGGCCC
>CAYQWO010000562.1:0-2807 GCA_964421095.1 uncultured Syntrophaceae bacterium | reverse complement strand
GAGTGACGGTCGCCGGGATCAAGCCGCGAATGCTCATAGGCATCTCCTTTTCATTTCTGCCCGCGTCCCACATTGTCGAACGCTTTCTAAACACCAGGGTCGCGGCTCACCGAAGAAGAAACGCAAACGTTCCCCGGGGAGCGTTGTTGAGTAGGTTGACTTGTGGATTGGTGCATAGATGCCGTAGGAATAGGTCGCGTGGGAATGGAAGGAGTTGGTGGGCCATGTAGGGATCGAACCTACGACCTACTGATTAAGAGTCAGTTGCTCTACCAGTTGAGCTAATGGCCCATTCTCCTTCTTCAGTTTCTACCTAACATCCTTCCTTGAGGTTGTCAAAGCTGTGATAGATCGCCAGGGAAATTAAAACGCCAAACCCAGCTCCACGCGCAGCTTCTCTTCAAACTCCCCCAAGCAATCGTTACAGAAAAGCATGACACCGGGGTTGCCGTAATATTGGATGGCCAGGTCTCCCCCAAAGGGGCGCATCTGCCCACACTTGATGCAATAAAAATCAGCCTTAGGAGTGAAGGAAGAGCAGATAATTTGTTCCCGGATGTTCCGGGCGTAAATGACAGTGTTTAGAAGCTGACGTTTATCAATCTTCATGACACTTATCTGTAACTCTTAGCTCAGATTTAAGAGGTTTCTTCTTCCTGTTCCTCCAACATGATATTGCCGATAACTTCCTGGAATTCCATCCATTCCTCTTTTGTGAACTGCAGGGTCACACCGCGGTCGGTCATACTGAGTGTGATATTATCTTTTTCAGCATCCACCCAAACCTCGAATTTTTCGTCGCTATACACCAATGAGACCGCTGGCGCATCCATTCCCTCGATCCTCCAGTCCCCATGAAAGAAATTTTTCCAGCCTTTAACAATACCTAAATCCTCCCGGATAGTCAAGAAATTTAGCACCCTTGCCCACCCCCAGTTTTTGAATAATATTGTTCCCAAATTATTCCCGCGCTCAAGCCGGAGCTCAATTTGCTTGCCAGGGTTGACCCGAGAGGCGAGGACCCCGAGCTCCTACAAGGTCTTTGATAATCAAGTTCGCCTTTGCCCGGGGCTCCATCTTCTTATCGGGAATAACATGAAGCTGGGCGCCGAACTTTTCTTGGCAGAACTTCGCTAACGCTTCCATGGTCTTCGGGCTTCCCGTTACAGGCAGGCACGGCCAAAAGTAGGCCGACACACCCATGGCTACAGTCCACATGACCTCGGCGACTTCAGCGCCCCGATTGGCCTCGGAAAAACAGGCCACAATCGGGTAATCCTTGAGGGCTTTCTTTCCCGCGCCGGCCATCGCCAGCAGAAAGTCGGTCACGCCCCCATTTTCGCTGCTGCCAAGGTCAAGGACCGATGGCTTATTCCCCCCCAGAGAGGTAAGGAGGTCCGACACCCCCTTTCCGCAATTCTTTTCCTTTTGCTGGGGACTTAAGAAACCATACTTGGCCAGGCTCACACTGGCATCCCCTTCGGAGACACAGAAAACATCATTCTGCAAAAACTCCCTGGCCATGGTGACGATCTCGTGATCCTGAGAAAACTTGACGTTACCGCTTCCGGAAAAGATTACTATCCCCCTAACCTTCCCTCCCTTCAGGGTTTCTACAATTTTCTTTACATCCAGATTTTCTGCAGAAAAACCCATCACCGCAGATTCTTTATGCTCTGGAATCTCTCCGGAGACCCCCCGGCGGAATTCAAAGGCCTTCTCTGCTTTCGCCACGATCTGCCTGGCAAAACTGTCCAGGCTTCGTTCATTCTTCAAGACTTCGGTGGCCACCACGGCCACTCCCCACTCTTTCGCTATCCCCGCCAAAGAGGGGTTGACAAATTGATCACCCGTGACAATAAGGCTCACGGCTCCGGTCATCAGTGGAATCTCCTGGGAGCCATAGTTGGTCACGGGAGAAAAAGTATAGGGGGGCAATAACGGATCCGTACACACGCCCAGAACCCGAATCTTTCTCTTGGCGGCAGCCGCCGCGATCTTGTGCTTCAGGATAGGAGAGAAATGGCCATAAAGAAGGATATGGGGTGCTTCTTTTTGCAGTACGCCCAAGTTTACTTCTACCGCCGTGGGACTAATATCTCCAAAGACTGATCTCTTCAAGCTCCCCTGAAGTTTTTGGGCTACACACCCCAGCAGAGAACACTTAAAAGCCCAAAGAAGCGTGTCCTCTACGCTGGCCACCCCCCCCTCAACTTTCTGGGCAGCCTTGAACAAATCCTGCGCCAAGCCCCCCGGATAAATTCCCATTTCCTGCCAACTATCCGTGAGGGCCGCAGGGAATGCTTTCATGACCTGGGCATCTCCATTCTTAAAGAGCCTTTGAATCTCTTTAATCACTTGAGCTGCTTGACTCTTCTTCTGGGGAGTCATCTCTCCGCTTTCCACCCCTTTGACAAAATCATTGACCTGATCCAAAATGGCCATCGTCCCTTTCACCACCAGCCGCAGCAACGATTGCGCGGCAAGAAGGTCTTTATCCTTTCCACAAACGCCAGCCTTATTCGCCTCCCGAAAAGGATGGCTGATACACGGTCCCTGAAGACAATCCCGGCAACTGAGCCCGGCCTCGCAAAAACCGCATTGCGGAAGCTGCCCCTCAAAACGGTCCCAAACTAAGGAGACCCCCTCTTCGGCCGCTTTCAACAAGAAATGCTCCACGGCACGATCGGCGGTCTTTTTCTGGATGAACTCCATGTTTCTCTCCTTTCTGGGGTATCAAAAATTCTTCTTGCGATAATCTTTCCGTTCCTCGACCCTTATCGCCTGGGTGGGACATACCTCCGCGC
>CAYQWO010000561.1:0-2809 GCA_964421095.1 uncultured Syntrophaceae bacterium | reverse complement strand
GGTTCTCCCACGACGATAGGGTATATGTTTTGATGGTGACCATCAAGAATCTCGGTCCTGGAACTGTCCCTCCGAGAACTGGAGCAGTTCTCCAAGTATCTGTAGATGGGGCTCTCGTGGATACAATTAATCTTGATACTATTACTGTGTACCCAGGCCAGGATTTTCACAAGCCAGGAGAGGCTACGGTTGTCGGGACGAGATGGCATTTTCCACCTGCTAAGGATTTTCGCAATTATAATGTCTGTGCTTTCATTGATGCCACAAGTGTGATTCCGGAAACCAATGAGAGGAACAATCGTTTCTGTAGGATGGAACAATGCCCTCCTCACTAAAAAGGTTGGAGATAAATTTTTCTTTATAACTTTGAAAAGATCAAAGCCGTGCTCGATCAAATCGGCAAAAAAAACAGTGTATGCCGGGAAGAGTGGGAAGGTTACCAATTCTTTAGAAAGGGGGTGAAAAAAGGAATTATTAAGGTTGATTCTATCTCATATCAAACTGAGAGGAGGAATTTATGAAAAGATCATTAAAATTGACGGGATTGGTTATTTCTCTTTTGCTGATGTTCACCGGAGGGATTGTTTTCGCCACAGGTGGGACGTCCACAACTGTTACAACACCGGGAACGCCTGTGGGTACCCCTCCGCCACAGCCAAAATGTTGTATCGCTGGGAAATACCAAGGGACCCAAACGCGGATTGCCTCAAAGACCTGCAAACCTGAAACAGGTAAATTTACGATGGAGATTAATCAGGACCGAGGTTGTGGCTCCAAAATTTGGGGGAGAATCATAAGCACCGACGGCACAACTCAGGACTTTACAGGTACTATAACTCCTGGCGAAAAGGGATGCTGCAATATCTCGGGATCGTTTGCAAGACCCGCTACGGCAAGTGCCCCGGCAGAAAGGACAGATTTTAAGGGTTTACTATGTAAGAAAGGTGACAAATGGGCTGGGAAAGGTACTTATAGGACTACAACGGGGACCATTATTTGTAATGGGACCTGGGAGATATCACAGATGTAGTCTATCTTTCATCACCCGAACATGTTTGATAATCGAAGGGGGATTAGCCGATTAAGCTGATCCCCTTTTTGTTTAAGCTTCGTGGGTGAAGGGTCAGGCTTGACTTTTTTAATTACTAAATGGTTTCCATGATACGGCCATATCTACGAGAGCAGGTCCTCACACGGAAGACCTGTTTACGGTTGGTTTGGTGCCGAAGAGGGGACTCGAACCCCTACGTGGCAACCCACACTAGACCCTGAATCTAGCGCGTCTACCAATTCCGCCACTTCGGCCCGTTGGATTTTTATTAGATAAAAGGCTACAATTAGAGACAGCGTTTGTCAAGATATTTTTCTAGGTCTTTCCCTTTCAGGGGTGAAAAGATGGAAAACGATTTGAAGGAGTACATGGAAAGGACCCCTGGCTCCGCGAAGCTTTATGCGCGCGCAGCTCAGGTCATGCCTGGGGGTGTTTGCCATAACCTGCGCTACTTTGCGCCCCACCCCTTGTATATCCGGAAGGCTGCCGGTTCCAAGATTTGGGATGTGGATGGGAATGAGTACATTGATCTATGGATGGGGCACTACGCCCACATCCTGGGCCACCGGCCGGAACCCATATTTCGAGTCCTGCAGGAAAAAATTGCTGAAGGAACGCATTGGGGGATCGTCAATGAATATCAAGTCGCCTTTGCGGAGGATATCTGTCGCATCGTGTCCGGCGCGGAAAAAATACGCTTTGGAGTCTCCGGTACCGAAGCGACCATGCATGCGGTAAGACTGGCCCGGGCGTATACGGGACGGAAGGTAATTCTCAAAGTAAGGGGGGGATGGCATGGATCAGGGACTGACCTGAGCCTGAGCGTGCATGCCCCCATGGACGTGCCGGAAAGTGCCGGATTGCTGCCAGGAGTAGCGGAATATACTAAGACAATTTCGTTTAACGACACGGAGGGTACTACGGCCACCATCCGTCGATATGCTTCTGACCTGGCGGGTGTCATCCTGGAGGCGGTGGGCCAGTATTTCATACCGCCTACCGAGGAGTTTTTGGAGGCCGTACAAGAAGAAACGAGCAAGGTCGGAGGATTGTTTATATTGGATGAAATCATTACCGGGTTCCGCTTATCCTTGCATGGGGCCCAGGGCAGATATAGATTAAAGCCAGACCTCGTTACCATGGGTAAGGTATTGGGTGGCGGTATGCACCTGGGTGTGGTGGCGGGACGCAAGGAGATCATGGACCTGGCAAGCCCGACCGCAGGCTTACCCAAGGGGCGCGGGGTGCTGATGGGTGGCGGAACGTTCTCCTGCATGCTCCCGTCCATGATCGCCGGGCGGACCATGCTGAATTATTTGGAAGAACACGAGAAGGAGATCTATCCTGCACTGGAGGAAAGGGGGCGGCGGGTTCGAGAGGGGGTGGAGGCTGCCTTCCATTCGCGGGGCCTCCCGGTTAAATGCTTCGGTGTGGGTTCATTGTTTACCACCTGTTTTCCCCTGTCGGCGGATATCCCTTTACGCAATATAGAGGATGTCGAGACGCGAACGGATATGGCCCGAAGGGACAGGCAGTTTCGGGTGGCTATGCTCAATAAAGGTGTCTACACGATGTACGGCGGTGGGGCGGTTTCCATGGCTCATACCGAAGAGGATATTTTACGCATCATCAAGGCGGCTGAGGAAGTGGCGGAGGAATTTTCCCATCGGGAGAGCGAGGGGTAAATTGCCGAAATTGGCGCAATAAAAAAGACTTCAAGGTCCGGAGGCCAATTTCTGCAACGAAGTAATAGGGATA
>CAYQWO010000560.1:0-2810 GCA_964421095.1 uncultured Syntrophaceae bacterium | reverse complement strand
AAAGCGAAAATGATCCCAGCTTGAGGGTTTGACCGGCCGCCTCTCAGTTCCAGGGAGAACCAGAATCATTTCCCGAGCAGTCCCCGTGATCCTCCCTACCTCTGTCAGCGGGACAGGACAGCACTTAGCAACGACGGAACGGAGAAGAGCCACATTCTGCGGCTGGCAGGTGATCACCAGTTCGTAATCATCACTATCGCCCAGGAAGAAATCATACGGATCTCGGTTCAGGATGAGAGCCGCCTCGCGGAGATCTTTACTAACGGGGATTTTCTCTTGGGATAATTCGGCCCCTACCCCACTCTCCTCGCAAATATGCCCCAGATCCCCCAGGAATCCATCGCTCGTGTCGATCATGGCTGTCGCCCAACCGGCCTGGGCAATGGCCTCCCCCAGTGCGGCCCTGTGAGAAGGTGTGATATAAATCTTGACCAATGGATGCCCGAGTAATTTTGAGTCATCTGGCTCATGAAGCAAGAGCTGCAGCCCAGCAGCCGCCTGGCCGGGATATCCGGTAACCAGGATGGCATCTCCTGGCTTTGCCCCGGAACGGCGCACGGCCTTCCCCTGCTCCACCTCCCCGATCAGGGTAATGTCGATGAACATCCCATTCCCTGATTTGGTGAGGTTGCCTCCGATGATGGAGGCCTTAAAGGGGTTTAGTTCCACAAGAAACCCCCGGTACATCTCTTCGACATCCTGGACAAAGGTCTCGGCCTTCAATCCGAGTGATATCAGAGCATAAAGGGGTCTCCCTCCCATGGCCCCGATGTCACTGATGTTTAGCGCCATAGCCCGCCGGCCCAAATCCAAAGGCCCAATATATCTGGGCAGATAATGGCGGCCCTCTACCATGGAGTCACACGTGACCAAAAGTTCATATCCGGGGCGAGGGAGGAAGGAGGCTGTATCATCGCCGATTCCCAGGGTTACCCGCTCAGACCGAATCCCCTCCCGATTCAGCAGATCGCTGATCCTCCGAATGAGCCCAAACTCCCCGATATCCCCTACCCGCTCAGGCATGTGGGTTAGACTCCAGCAAACTTCGAAGACATTTGGCTGCCTCCGCGGGATCACTCTGACAACAGACCGCAGAGATCACGGCAATACCATGTACCCCTGTCTGCATCACCAGAGGAGTATTGTCTCTGTTGATGCCGCCGATGGCAATGATGGGCAGAGGGATCGCTTCCACGATTTGTTTCAGGAGGCCGACCCCGCCCGCTGGGCCAGCGTCTTCCTTGGAGGTGGTAGGGTAGACCGGGCCAAAACCTATATAGTCCGCGCCTTCCAAGAGACACTTGCGAGCCTCTTCCATGCTGCCTGCCGACCCACCGATGATGGCCCCTTCTCCCAGGAGCTTTCTGGCGAGGGGGATCGGGAAATCATCCTGCCCCAGATGAACACCGTCGGCATGGGAAGCGATGGCCACGTCCACACGATCATTTACCAAAAAGATCACACCTGCTTTTTTGCATAAATCTTTCATTTGCTCGGCGACACGGATCATCTCCCTCGTCGACCCACCCTTCTGGCGAAACTGGACCGTATCAGCTCCGCCAGCGATGGCAAGTTCAGCAAGCTCCACGTGGGAGAAATGGGTTTGAAGGAACGTATCCGTCAGTACGTGGAATCTTCCGATCTTCTTCACTTCTTTCTCCTCATCGCCCAAGCCTTTCCATACCCGAAAAGCACTTTTCTAATAATGATACCCCTATATTCGGGTCGGGCCAAGTCCTCCCGATAAAGTATATCGCTACTCTCCTCCCTCAAGCAAGATGGTCATCGACTCCGTAATGGGTGAAATGCCGCATACAAGCTGAGATGTAATGCCTATTGGCTCTTGGCATTCCTTTGGAGAGGGTCTTGATTTGACGCGCCACAGCCCAGGGGTTGCGGGTTGTTTATAACCCGTGATGAGTCCAATCAGGTTTTTGTTTATCCAGAAAGGCTTGAGCGCCATAAGCGTGTTTGTCCCGCCGCATAAACATGGAGGCCACCATCTCTGCCTCTATCCTTAGTCCATCTTCCAGCGGATGTCCCCAGCCCCTCAAGGCAGATTCCTTATCCGCCCGGATAGCGCCTTGAGGCAGCTCGCATATCGCCTGGGCCAGCTCTTTTGATCTTTGCATTAGCTTCTCCCGGGGCACGACTTCGGTAACAAGCCCGATGCGCAGTGCTTCCTGAGCGTCTATCCGGCGCCCAGTAATGATCAGCTCGAGGGCCCTGCCAAACCCTACGATCATGGGGAGCCGCTGCGTACCGCCATCGGCAAGGATAATATTCCAGCGGCGTTCCAGGCAGCCGAATTCGGCATGCTCTGCGGCTATGCGGATGTCCAGCGTACAGGCCGTCTCCAGGCCTGCCGCAAAGCAATACCCGTTGATGGCGCCAATGGTAGGCTTGAAAATATCCACGCGCCGCGTGTAGCCGCATGGCCCCGGTGAGTTATACAGATCCACGCGGAAGCGGTCGAAATCTATGGGTTCCGTAAGCCTGGAGGCGTCCTTTAAATCCCAGCCAGCACTGAAGGCCTTGTCTCCCGCGCCCGTCATAATCGCCACAAAAGCATCGTCATCATCGCGGAAGGTGCGCCAGGCATGGTGAAGCTCAAGCGCCGTGTCTGCACTGAGACAGTTATGCACTTCGGGTCGGTTAATTGTAATGGTAACGACGTGCCCTTCCTTTTCATAGAGAATGTCGCGATATTCCATAACACCTCCTCACACTCAATTTATCTTGCTCAGAATAAAAACATGCCTTTGATTACGGTATTATCAAAACAGCTAATTGTCAATTTTTTTAGAATC
>CAYQWO010000559.1:0-2822 GCA_964421095.1 uncultured Syntrophaceae bacterium | reverse complement strand
ATTGAGGGAGGGGGTAAAATTCCATCACGGGAAAGAATTGGATAGCGGCGACGTGAAGTACTCAATCGAACGGGTGATGAATCCGGCGACCCGTTCGCCTCGGGCATTTGCTTTCAAGTGGGTTGAATCCGTTCAGATCATCGACAAATATCATATCAAGATCAGGCTGAAAGAACCCTATGCTCCTTTCTTGACGACCCTCACGGTCCACAATTGCGCCATTATCCCGGCAGGTTGGGAGCCCACAGGGACGAAACCGGCCCCGGGAACAGGGCCTTTTGTTTTCAAGTCTTTCGTTCCAAACGAAACTACTGAATTTACCCGATTCGATCAGTATTGGGAGGTGGATGAAAAGACCGGGGATCGCCTTCCTTATTTGAATAGCATTTATGTCAAAAAGGTCATCGATGACGCTGTTCGTTTCAATGCTCTGCGGGCAGGGGACTTGGACTACATCGCCACTCCCCCTCTGAACATCATGGCCAAAGCGGCCCTGGAGAAACCGATCCCCGGCATCTTCATCGACTATGAGTCGGTGGGGAACAATTGGATTTACTTTAACATCAGTAAACCCCCCTTTGACAGTAAGAAGGTGCGCCAAGCGATTGCTTACACCATCAATAAAGATGTGGTCGTGAAGGCGATTTATTGGGGTTTAGGAGAAGTGGTCAACAATCAACCTTTCCTGGACCGTTCTCCTTTTTATATTCCTGTCCAGGACAGGGAAGTGAATCTGGCCAAAGCCAAACAACTTCTGGCGGAAGCGGGGTACCCAAATGGGTTTAAAACAGAATTTTTGGAAACTCCCGTTAGCTATGACAAGGATGGTTGTGAGGCCACCATTGCCCAATTGAAGGAAATAGGGATTGAAGCAACCATGAAGGTTTTAGATAGAGCAGCCTATTATCCAACGGTAAGGAGAGGGGAATATGCCATTTCGTTTCGTGGAGATCCCGAAAGATATGAATGGGACGATGCCTATTATATGTATTTGCATTCTAGTGAGATCGGCAAGAATAACTTTTCCAGGTACAATAACCAGGAACTCGATACTTTGCTGGAGAAGGGCAGAAGCACGCTCAAGTGGGAAGACCGCGTGAGCATTTATAGGAAGGTAGTTGAGGTTATCAAGGAAGACCTTCCTATTCTGTATATTTCCAAACCAGTAGTCGGTGTTGCTTTTCGGGAAAATGTCAAGGGGTACCGCAAAGGTTTTTCGGTTCGATTCGCCTGGCACGGGGGCGGGGTAAGGTACCTTTGGCTGGATAAATAGAGGGCTGACGGCCTCTGGATGAGATTGGGGGAAAAAGATGTTCGAATATTTTCGCGAAAACTACGTGTGGAATTTAGCCACCATGTCGGCGATGAACGGGGGTGGTGCGATTGGCGAAATCGATGAGGCTTGCCGCTCGTTGAAAGAGGCGTCGGTACGCAATGACGTCTTTGCCCAGCAGGCCTGGTATGAAAGCTGGAAAAGAGTAGCCGAGCGGGTGGAAGCCTTGGCCCTGGCCCATGAGGAGGCGGGGCAATTTTTGAGCGCCGGGCGGAAGTACCTGCGAGCCTCCATATACTACATTGCTTCCGAGCGAATGCTCAGCCACCGTGACCCTCGAAAAGTGCAGACTTACCGTCAGGGTCTGGCTGCTTTCAAGAAGGGGCTTCAGTTCCGGAAGGAGCCGGTGGAATGGGTAGAGGTACCCTTTCAGGAGAAATCATTGCCCGCTCTCTTCTCCAAAGCACCCGTGCAAGGCCCCGCACCTTGCCTCGTCCACCTTGATGGTTTTGATATTATGAAGGAGGTTATCTATCTTAGAGCTGCTGAGGAGTTCCGCCGGCGGGGGATTTCCCTTTTAATCGTCGATCACCCTGGAGTGGGCGAGGCTTTACGTCTTCGAAATATGCCCGGGGGGCCCGATACCGAGGTCCCGGCCGCTGCCTGCGTAGACTATTTAGAAACTCGTGCAGATGTGGATGCGAAGCGAATCGGAATAGGGGGCATTAGCCTTGGAGGGTATTATGCGCCCCGGGCGGCCGCCTTCGAGAAGCGCTTTAAGTGTTGCTTTGCCTGGGGGGCGATTTGGGATTTCGGAGAGATCATTTCCAAGATTTTAACCGGCCGAGGCGGAGAACCATCGGTTCCCGGTTCGGCGGACCATACGATGTGGGTCTTCGGAAAAAATACAATCGAAGAGGCGGTGGCGGTGGCCAAACGGCTGACTTTGGAGGGAGTAGCGGATAAGATTACCTGCCCTCTTCTGATTGTTCATGGGGAGAATGATCGGCAAATTCCCCTCTGGCATGCGGAAAAAACCATGACAGCGGCGGTGAATAGCCCGGCCAGGAAACTGAAGGTTTTTACCCTGGCGGAGGGGGGTGCTGAGCATTGCCAGGCAGATAACAGCTCATTTGCGGTGGATTACATCGCGGATTGGGTTGCGAACATCCTTGGCGGCAACCCCAAAGGGGTTTAGAGAAAGGAGGGAGGGAAGATGAAGCATGGGAAACAGGATTTTGGATTGTTGACGCGGAGGGAGTTTCTTTATCTGAGCGGGATGGGGATGGCCGGGATGACCTTGGCCGGAATTCCCGAACCGGGTAGAGCAGAAGAAAAAAAGCCAAAATACGGAGGCCGATTGCGCGCGGGGGTCCGTTTTGCCTCGGCAGGACTGGATGCCCACAAGAATCAAGACTTTGCTGATTACCTAAATTATTGTTTGATGTACGGCGCCCTCACTGAGCAGGGGAAATTACCCCAACTGGAGATTTATCCGATGCTGGCAAAATCATGGGAGATCTCCCAAGATGGCCGAGAATATATTTTC
>CAYQWO010000558.1:0-2830 GCA_964421095.1 uncultured Syntrophaceae bacterium | reverse complement strand
GGAGACAATTTGCTGGTGACGACCAGGTATTCTGTCTCCCCCTCAGCCACATTATAATTTTCATGGACTTCCCCGGGGTAGATGAAGACCGCCTGACCCTTTTTCAAACGGGCCTCTCCCCGGTCGGTTTTCATCAGCATTTCCCCTTTCAAAATGATAAAGAGCTGCTCCGCGTTCTCGTGGGCATGGGGGCCTGTCCTTCCGTTCGGTTCCATGCGTCCCAGAGAGGCGCCCATGGCTTTGGCGCCGATGGAAGCACTTACAATCCGGTAGCTGAGTAAATTATAATGATCATCCGGCACAACCCCCGGGAGCTCATCAATGGCTATGACCTTCATCTTCTTTTTTCTCCTTCTCTTTATCCTTACTGAGACCCTTTCCGGTCCTTGTGCTTCGCTTTCATTTTTGGATCATGTCCAAATTCGTTGAAGGGCAAAGAGCTACTATATTTAATAATGTCATGTGATTTCAGGGTCCCGGAAGAAAAGTGGGTCCTTGGCAAGTTTTCATCAAAAATTCGGTCAACGAATTTGGAGATGAACTTCATTTTTTTTCTGGCGCAACGCAGCCAGAACTTTTTCCGGGGTGATAGGTAATTCCTTTATTCGGACCCCCACGGCATCGAAGATCGCATTGGCGATGGCTGGGGCAGTGGGAGCATTGGCAGGCTCCCCGATACCTTTGGCCCCAAAAGGCCCTTCCTGCTGAAGCGTCTCGACCAGCATGGGAACGATTTCGGGCGATTCCATCATGGTGGCCAGCTTGTAATCGGCCAGGGTATCGTTCAAGATCCGGCCCCGTTCCATCTTGAATTCCTCATAAAGCGTGTTGGAGAGGCCCATGATGACCGACCCTTCGATCTGCTGCTCGCATAGGAGAGGATTAATGGCCCGCCCCACGTCATGGGCGGCGGCAATCTTCAACACCTTCACCACGCCAGTCTCGGTATCCACCTCCACCTCGGCAGCATGGGTCGCGAACATCCAGAAGATACTGCTCATCCCTTCCATTCCGGGGGAGGCCGCCAGAAGGGAAGAGCCAGCAGGAGAATAATGGCCTTCCCCCACGATGGACCCGCCCCTTCCCCCAAACTTTTTGGCCAACAGGTCCTTCAGGGTGATCCGTTCCCCTGCCCCTTCCTCGAAAATTTTACCCCCAGAAAGACTCAGACGGGCTGGGTCTGCCTTAAGAATATCTCCGGCAATTCTTAAGATCTTCTGCCTCACTTCCTCGCCGGCAAGGCGTACGGCATTCCCCATGTGGTAGGTGATGCGGCTGGAGGTGACTCCGGAGTCGTAGGGCGTCGTGAACGTGTCCGGGTTGGGAATGGCAATGGAACTCAGGGGCACGCCGATTACGTCGGCAGCAATTTGGGCCAGGACTGTCTTTTCCCCGGCGCCGATCTCTACTGCGCTGGAAAGGACAGTTATCGTTCCGTCCGGGTTGACCTTGAGGAAGCAGAATGACTCCGTGGGCGTCGCAGTTCCCTTGAGCATGGTAGCAATGCCTATCCCGCGTCTTTTCGGTCCGGCAGGTGCCGGCTTTCTTGTGCCCCAGCCGATTTCTCGGCTCGCCCGTTGGAGGGTTTCTTTTAACCCCACATCCCGCATAGTCTGCCCGTTGATGTAGGAGTCGCCCTCCACGTACCCGTTCTTCAGCCGAATTTCCAGGGGGTCTATTCCCAATTTTTGGGCAATGATATCCATCTGGACCTCGCAAGCCCAGGTGGCCTGAGTGGTGCCAAAGCCGCGGTAAGCGCCGCCGCATTCCTTGTTGGTATAAACAAGCCGGGAGATCAACTCCAGGTGAGGAATACGGTAAGGGCCGAAAATGGTCAGGCCCCCCCGGTTAGCCACATCCGGCCCCTTGGAGGCGTACGCCCCCTTGTCCCAGATGATGTCAGCCTTGCGGGCGGTGAAGGTCCCGTTTCTTTTCACCCCGGTCTTAAGCTTTAAAAAGGCCGCATGGCGAGTTTGGGAGGCGGTTAGCTCTTCTTCCCGGGAAAAGATTACCCTAACCGGCCTTCCTTTCGTGAATCTGGCAAGAGCCACGGCGAGCACCTCGGCCACCATGGAGCCCTTGCCGCCGAATCCGCCCCCGGAATAGGTTGAAATGAAGCGGACCTGGTTGATGGAGATACCCAGGGCATCGGCCAGCTCTTTGGCCCGGCGATAGGGTCCATCGCTGGAGGACCAGATGGTGAATTCTCCACTGAAGGGAAAGTATTGGGCCACGGCCGCATGGGTCTCCATGGGAGTATGGGCCACGGCATGAATGTAAAACTCGTCTTCAAATATCTCGTCGGCTGCGGCAAGGCCCGCCGGCACATCTCCCCGGGAGAATTTACGGATCGTACAGATATTTGTTCCGGGAACACTTTCATAGGGCCCAAACCGGACGTACTCTCCCAGGTGTTCATGAAGTAGGGGAGCGCCTTCGGCTAAGGCTTCGCGCGGATCAAAAACAGGCGGAAGCTCTTCGTAGCGCGTGCGGATCTTTTCCAGGGCCGCCTGGGCTTCCGCTTCCGTCTCAGCAGCCACGGCCGCCACTGGCTCCCCCACGTAGCGAACCCGGTCGATGGCCAGGATCGGCTGATCCTTGATCATGCCCCCAAAGGTGTAGGGGAAATCCTTCCCTGAAATTACCGCTCTAACCCCAGGGGCCTCCCTCGCTTCCTCCAGGTCTACGGCGATGATTCGGGCGTGGGGCAAAGGGCTCCGAAGAACTGCACCGTAAAGCATGCCCAGAAGGTTTACATCCACGCTGTAAACAGCCCGACCGGTTACCTTCTCCAATCCATCCACCCGGGGGACTGATTTTCCTACATAAC
>CAYQWO010000557.1:0-2864 GCA_964421095.1 uncultured Syntrophaceae bacterium | reverse complement strand
CATATACGGTTCCTTGGACCCCAGGCGGGACATCGAAATCGTCCAGACCGAGCTGATCCTGGCCGACCTCCAAACTGTGGAGAAGCGCCTGAGCAAAGCAACCCATCAGGCGAAGGTAGGGGATAAGAAATCTTCCTCTGAAATTCCCTTCTGGCAGCAAGTTCAGGCGCGGCTGGCCGCAGGGCACCCAGCTGCAGGTCTGGCCATATCGGAGGATGAGCAGAAAAATCTTCAGTCGCTGGAATTGCTCACGGCCAAGCCTATGCTTTACGTGGCCAACGTCAGCGAAAAAGAATTGCAGCAGCGCCGCTGGATTCCCCAGGTGGAAGAACTGGCTGCCGCGGAGAAGGCTCCTGTGGTGGTGATTTGCGGTGACCTGGAGGCTGAGATGGCTGAGTTGCCCGAAGGCGAGCGGGTAGAATTCCTGCGGGAGATGGGCCTGGCTGAATCAGGCTTGCACCAGCTCATCCGGGTCGGGTATCAACTGCTCCATCTGGTCACTTTCTACACGACCGTAGGCCCAGAGCTACGTGCCTGGACTGTTCCCAGCGGAACGCGCGTGCCGCAAGCAGCCGGGAAGATTCACACGGATATGGAACGGGGGTTTATCCGTGCCGAGGTCATCTCCTTCAGCGAGTTCATGGCCGCAGGATCCATGGTCATTGCCCGGGAAAAAGGATTGGTCCGGGTAGAAGGAAAGGACTATATCGTCCAAGATGGCGACATCCTATACATCCGGTTCCACACCTGAGAGAAACGCCCCCTGGCAGTCTTTCTCTCGGGCCAGGATGGTTCTCCCCATCGGGCTGATGGCCATCTCTTTTGCCTCCATTCTCATCAAAATCTGCGAGGCCCCACCCCTCATCATCGCCGCCTACCGCTTGACTTTGGCCACATTCATCCTCATTCTGTTTACCCTTCCCAGTACGCTCAGAGAGTTTCGCCGGCTGAGCAGGCGGGAAATCCTTCCCTCCATCATTGCTGGCCTGTTCCTCTGTTTTCATTTCGCCTTTTGGATCACTTCCCTAAATTACACGTCGGTGGCCAGTTCGGTGATCTTCGTAACCACCAACCCGATCTTCGTCGCCCTGGCCTCCACTTTCTTCTTACGCGAAAGACTTTCTGTGGCCCTCTTCCTTTCCATCCTGGTGGCCGTCCTCGGAGGCCTGATCATCGGGTGGGGTGATTTTGGTAAAGGCCTGAAAAGCCTGTATGGAGATTTCCTCGCCCTGCTGGGAGCCGTGATGGCCACAGGGTATCTCTTAGTGGGCAGGCGGGTGCGCCAGAAAATGGACCTCAATGCTTACATCACCCTGGTCTACGGAGTGGCTTCGGTTTTTTTAATTCTCCTCGGCTTGATCAGCGGCGATGATTTCTTCAATTATCCTCCCAAGACTTACCTCCTCTTTCTTCTGCTGGCCCTCGGTCCGCAGTTGATTGGCCATACCACCTTGAATTGGGCGCTAAAATTTTTCTCCGCCACTCTGGTTGCCGTCTTTATTTTGGGAGAGCCGATCGGGGCCACGATTTTAGCTTATCTCATTCTGGGCGAGCCGCTGAGTAAATATCTGCTCTGGGGAGGTCCGCTGGTCCTGCTGGGTATCTATTTTTCGGCCCGGGAGGAGAGAAAACTGGGGAAACTATGATCTAAGGAGAAATGGAGATGCTGCCACTTTTTTTGAAGCTAACCCTCTGTCTGTTGGTCGCGCTGCCCGCCTGTGCACCGTCGAAAAAAGAAGTGCGCTATGAACCCTTCAAGGAAGCGGAGATGGTCCGGTATAAGGAGGTGGGTGTGGCTTCCTGGTACGGCGAGGAATACCATGGCCGTCGAACGGCTAACGGAGAGATTTACGATATGTACGCCATGACCGCAGCGCATCGCACGCTGCCCTTCAATACCCGCGTGCGGGTGACCAACCTGGAGAACGGAAAGAGAGTTGAGGTGCGCATCAACGATCGAGGTCCGTTTGTGGCCGGGCGAATCATCGACCTATCCCATAGTGGAGCCAGAAGCATTGACATGCTGGCCAAAGGGACGGCAAAAGTGAGGGTGGAGGCTACAGGGTTTGCGGGGGGCGGGACTCCTTCCCTTGAGGGAATCTTCGCCATTCAGGTCGGTGCTTTTGCAGAAAGAGAAAATGCCGCCCGCTTTCAGGGACAATTGGAAAAAAAGTATGCCCGTGTGCACACGGTTATATGGGAAAGCAACGTAAAGCGCTTTTACCGGGTTCGGCTGGGTGCTTTCCGCACAGAGGGGGAGGCCCGGCGCTACCTGGAGATTTTGCGGAAAGATAATCTTTCTGGGTTTGTGGTTCGGGAGGATTGAGGCTGCCAGATCCTTATGGTATATTTATCGATATTTTTTCTCCTCTGGAGGGCGGAAGATGAGGTTTAGATTCCGAAGGGGCGAGGTATTAGCCATTGCCCTGCTCTTAGTCTGCGCCCTTCCCCTGGAAGCGCTTCCCTTCTCCCTGGAAGACCGGGTCAAGGAATTCACCTTGAAGAATGGGATGAAGGTCCTTATGCTGGAGCGCCACCAATCCCCAACCGTCTCCCTGTATATTCGCTTCCGGGTTGGCGCCACGGATGAGAACCTGGGCATGACTGGGACGGCTCATCTCCTCGAGCACATGCTCTTCAAAGGAACCAAAACCCTGGGCACCAGAAATTTTGCCGAAGAGGAAAAAATATTGAGTCGCATCGAATCCGTGGGGATGGCCCTCGATGCCGAGAGGGCTAAAGGAGAGAAGGCAGACCAGGCTCTTCTGAAGCATCTCACCGAAATCTTCCGGGGGCTACAGGCCGAGCACAAAAAGTGGGTGGTAAAGGATGAGATCGAACTGCTCTCCTCCCAGAACGGCGGC
>CAYQWO010000556.1:0-2868 GCA_964421095.1 uncultured Syntrophaceae bacterium | reverse complement strand
TCGGCCATGGCCTCGTCGAGGATCTTTAATCCTTTTTCCAGCTGGTCGTCTGTGACCACTAAGGGAACCAGATGCCGGATCACATTGCCGAACCCTCCGGCGGTCAGCATGATCAAGCCTTTTTCATAGCACCGTTTCACGATAGCCTTGGCCAAGTCGCCGTTGGGCTTGGGGTTTTTCTTGTCGACGACGATTTCCATGCCGTTCATGGCCCCCAGGCCGCGCACATCCCCGATAAAAGGATACTTCTTGGCGCAGGAGCGGAACCTCCTCATAACCTTTGCCCCGATATCATTGGCCCGCTCGACCAATTTCTCTTCTATCAAGATTTTAAGAACTGCCAGGCCGGCCGCGCAGCATAGCGGGTTTCCGCCGAAAGTCCCGCCAATTCCCCCGCTCTGTACAGAGTCCATAACCTCGGCTCTTCCTGTTACGCCGGCGAGCGGCATTCCAGCGGCCAAGGACTTGGCCGTGATCAGGATGTCCGGCTGCACTCCAGAGTGCTCATAGGCAAACATCTTGCCCGTCCGCCCAAACCCGGTCTGGATTTCGTCAACGATAAACACCATCCCATGATCCCGGCAGATTTTCTGTAGCTTCCCCAAATATTCTTTTGGCGGGACGATGAATCCACCCTCTCCCTGCACCGGCTCAACAATCAAAGCGGCGATGGATTCCGGGGCGGCGTACAGGTCGAAGAATTTTTCACGGATAAACTCCGCGCAGTAGAGGTCGCAGGACGGGTACTTCTTGCCGTATGAACAGCGGTAGCAATAGGCGTAGGGGACCCGGTATACTTCAGGCATAAAAGGCCAGAACCCGTATTTGTAATTTTTAACCTTGCTGGTCAGACTCATGGTCATGAACGTTCGGCCATGGAAAGCATTCTCGAAACAGAGGATACCCGGACGCTGGGTATAATGCCTGGCAATCTTCACGGCATTCTCCACCGCTTCCGCCCCGCTGTTGACGAACATGGTCTTTTTGGGGAAATTGCCGGCAACGATCTCGTTCAAGGCCTGCGCTAAGGCAATATAGGGCTCATACATTTGCACCATGAAGCAAGAGTGGAGGTATTTTCCGGCCTGCTCTCGGATGGCCTCCACGACTGCATCAGGGCAGTGCCCCACGTTGAGCACCCCGATTCCACCGGAGAAGTCCAGAAATTCCTTTCCCTCGACATCCCGCACCACGACCCCCTTGGCCTCGGCAATCATCGCTGGAAGAAGCTGACTCACTCCCCTGGGAACATGATCTTGCCGAAGTTTCATGAGACTTTCCTTATTCATTCTGACCTCCATAAGGTTCAACTTGCCTCTCCTTATAATCTTATTCCCTTTTCGTGGTTAGGTTAAATCTTTATTGAATCCATTGTGGGTTGTCAAGAGGAAAAGCGCTTTCATGGGGGACCTTGATTCCAGGTCTGTCGTTAGCCTGATCAAATAGAGATCAAGAACATCAACCCCCTTCTCTGCGAAGAAAAGGCTAAAGGGGATTCCTTTCCATTTGATAAACGATCGATATACCCCACTAAGAAAATTTCAAAATACCCATCTTCCCTGACTCAAGAAAAAATCCTAATACTCCGATAATTTAATAGTTTTAAATTCTCCGCCTTAACCGAAAATAAAATGAAATTTCATATAATTTCGTACTGTTTAAACCCATCTTCCACGATTTTCCCCCTGGGGTCTTTTATCCCAACGGGCGGAAGGAGGTTGCTCTTTACAAAATTTGAGGTAAAAAATAAGGGGGGGGCAATATGTTTTTCCCTTATAAGGCCAAGAATCCATTTGAAAGATTTCCCGCAGCCACATTATCCCTCATCATTGTGAATTGCGTTGTGTTTGCGGTTACAAGTGAATATTTCCTTGTGGTCAGAGAAGAGTTTATCCTGGCATTTGGGTTCTTATCTCGACAGACCCCATTTTACACTCTGATTACCTATATCTTCATGCATGCGGACATCTTTCATTTAGCGGGGAATATGCTATTTTTATGGGTTTTCAGCGGCGCGGTTGAAGACCGTCTTGGCAGACTTTCCTTTTTGTGGCTCTATTTTGTTGCTGGTGTCATTGGCGGCCTTGCGCAAGACATGATCAGCAAGGGCCTTATGAAAGAAGGCGTTCCCATTATCGGGGCCTCGGCCTCCGTGATGGGGGTAATGGGGGCTTACTGGTATATGTTCCCGTGGAGCCGGATTCGCATTTTCTACTGGATTTTCTTGTTCATCCGGGGAACCCGCGAAATCAGGGCGTTCTGGGTGATCGGGGCCTATTTCTTGCTGGATGTGTTCCACGGCACAACCGGAACCAGCCAGAGGGTTGCGAATTTTGCCCACGTCTTTGGAATGGTTGCGGGGGTGGTCTATTGCCTGGTGGTTGGAGGAAAAAGGGATTCGGAAGTCATGTCGGAAGCCAAGGCATCTCAGTCCAAGGCAAATGACTTCTCCCATTTGGGCCTTTCGGAGCTGATGGCTGTCGTTGAGGCAGAACCGGATAACCTAAAGGCGTTGAGCGCTTTGATGGACAAGGCTGTTTCAGCGAATAAGAACTACATTCTTGAAAAGACCTTCGCCAAGGCAGGTCCGGCACTGATTGAAAAAGCCCCTGAGCTCGTGAACCGTTATCTGCTTGACCTGCAAGGCGATATCAAGATCTACCAATCCAGTCAACTCCTAAAGTTGGCAGCCCTGCTCCGCCAAACCGGAAACCCTGAAGCAGCACTGGGGCTCTATCAACGATTGATCCAGAGCTTTCCGGAGTCCCCGGATGCGGAAATGGCCATCCTGCGGATGGCCCAGATCCAGTGGAATCAATTCCGAGATGCCGACGCCGCCTTATCTTCTCTTACAGAAATGCAAGAACG
>CAYQWO010000555.1:0-2870 GCA_964421095.1 uncultured Syntrophaceae bacterium | reverse complement strand
ACCGAGGAACGTGATACTGTTGAGGGGCGAGATCGGGAAAATGAGGCTGATCAGGCTCCCGGCGGCCCCGGCCATCACTGCGCCGATCCCGAAGGTAAGGGCATAAATCTGTTTAACCTTCACCCCCATCAGGGCCGCTGCCTCGCGATCCATGCGCACCGCAACGATAGCCCGGCCAATGCGGGAGGCGCCCAGCACCCAGTATAGAAGCCCGGTGAGCACTAAGGCCAGCACCATGGCGGCAAGCCTGTCCAGCGGAACGGTGATGCCGCCGACGTCGAGAACACCGAGAGGATTGGCCAAGGTCACCTTGCGGTAGTCGGCCTTGAAGGCGATGATCAAGAGATTGTTCACGAAAAGGTCGAGGCCGAAGGTCAGGGTCAACGTGGTCAGCACCGGGGCGGCCACAACCTTGTTGATGATCCCGGACTGGAATGAATAGGCGATGACAAACAGGATGGCGGCGGCAATGGGCACAGATAAAAAGGGATGGATGCCCAGATGGATGTAAGCGAAATAAGCTGCATAGGAGCCGATGACGATGAAACTGCCGTGGAGGATGTTGATGACATTCAGCACCCCCCAGACGAGGGAAAAGCCAGCGGCGATGCAGGCATATAGGCCACCCAGAACCAACCCGTTTACGAGAACCTGGAGGAAGAGCATCAGGCGATTTCCAGAAGAATGCGGAGCGTTTTAGCGCGCCGCATTCCTGCCCATAATTTATTTTACGCCCACACGCAGTTGAGCCTGGGCAATTTCCGGCGGGTAGATGACCACCTGGGTACCGTTCTGGATCTGGAAGACCGGCGGCTTCAGCGAGATGATCTGGCCCGTCGGACCGAATATCACCGGCCCCCAGAAAGTCATGACATTCATGCTGGCTAAGGTATCCCGCACCTTCTTGCGGTCCAGCGACCCTGCCTTCTCGATGGCCAGCTGGAAGAGCGCGCCAGCGACGCTCGCCGAGGCTTGGGCGTAGTCGGGAATAATTCCGTACTTCTCTTGGAACATCTTGTTATAATTCTCGGTCGATCCAAAAACATCCTCCCCCTTGTAGCGCACCGCCGGATGCCACCAGGAAGCACTACTCACGTTCTCGGCCAGAGGCCCGGCAGCATCCACGAATTCTTTGTAAGCTGGCCCGGCAATCATGGTGACCACCGGGGCAGTAAGCCCGAGGTCTCCCATCTGCTTGCGGATGAGGATGAGGTCGTTGATGTAACCAGTGGCGAAAATCCATTCGGGTTTGGCTGCCCGAATCTGGGTGAGCGCCGAAGCGTGATCCATCGTGCCGATGGCATATTTCTCGAAAAAGACCACGTTAAATCCCCTTTTCTTTGCCGAGACATCCATACACTGAGCAATGGCCAGGGGGAAAAGATCATTGCGCGCGAGAATGGCTACCTTCTTCACACTCGGCACTTTTTCTTTTACAATGTCACTTAACGGTTCGGTAAGGGTGGGATTCGGGGTGAAGGTGCCGAAAAGATATCTGTAGCCCTGGTTATAAACTTCCTCTGAGGACGCGGTTGCGGCCATGGTCGGCATGCCATACTTTTCCGAAACCCCGCTGGCGGCCTTGGTCGCGCCCGAACCAAACGGGGAGAACGTGAAATGGACCTGGTCTTCAGTGATCAGTTTCTCAGCAAGCTGTACAGCACGCGGAGTATTGGACTGATAGTCGTTGTAAACAATCTTCACCTTGTAGCGTTCGTTCCCGACTTTGACCCCACCGGCCTTGTTGGCCGCCTCTGCCCATAGATCATACCCCTGAACCTGTTTTTGGCCTTCAGGGGACAGAGGACCGGTCAGGGGAAGGGGCGCACCGATTAAGATGACTTTCTCAGCTGATTGGGCTGCCGTGGCCAACAAAACCCCGGCAAAGACGGCCAACATGAGCCGCACCATCTTCCAAAGCTTTCTGGCATAAGATTTCTTCATTTTTCACGTCCTCCTTTCCGATGGGTTACTATGATAACATTAACCCGAGCGAATTTGAATAGGATAATGCTGGCGATGAAGGTAGTTCCAGCTAATAGAACCTGGGAAAAAATTTCAGGGTTGATCTTCTACGATTTTGTCACCTCAGTAACTGCTCTGGAAAAATATTACCTCTCCTAAATCGGTCACCCATTCCAGCTCAGGCCGGCCAGTCTTTTCTTGCAAAAATTGAGAATTCAAGTAATATCAAAAGCTAAATACTTGCCTCAAACTGCACCCCTGGAAAAGAACGGAGTACATTCAGGGCGATAAGGATAAGATGAAAACATTTTTATGAGGGATTCTTATGAACGATGATTTTTCCGCCCTTTTCCAGCCCTTGGCCATTGGCAAAGGGGCGAAAAAATTGAGGCTCAAGAATAGAATGGTCATGGCCCCGATGGTTACTTGTCTGGCGAATAGCCTGGGTGAAGTAACCCAGGGGATGGTCGATTACTATGCAGAACGAGCCAAGGGCGGCGTGGGGACAGTGGTGGTGGAGGCCATGGATGTAGATGACCAGATGCTTTTTAATCGCCTGGGAGTTTTCCATGATCGGTTTATTTCTGGCCTTGAGGTTCTGGCGAGTCGCCTCAAGGAAAATGGAGCCGCCGCCATTGCCCAGATCAACCAGACCGGGATTCGCGGAAACCTTCCCGGGCCCGATGATTTATCAAAGAGACAGATCAAGGAGATGATCGCCGCATTCGGGAAGGCCGCGGAGCGGGTCAAGAGGGCTGGCTTCGACGGGGTCATGATTCACGGGGCCCATGGATATCTGATCAGCTCTTTCTTTTCTCCCTTAACCAATCACCGGAAGGACGAATATGGGGGGAACCGGAAGCAAAGGACAAAGTTTGCCGTGGAGGTTATCCTGTCTCTTATAC
>CAYQWO010000554.1:0-2873 GCA_964421095.1 uncultured Syntrophaceae bacterium | reverse complement strand
CCGATGGCTCCCAGCTTGGTGTCCCGGAAGATCCGCTCCACGGGGTACTCGTGCATGAGGCCGTAGCCGCCGTGGATCTGCACAGCGTCGCTGGCTGCTTTCATCCCGAACTCCCCGACGAAGAGCTTGGCGTCCGCGGCTTCCACTGGATTAATAAATTTACCCTGGTCCTTCAGCCAAGCCACCCGGAAGATCAACAGGCGCACGGCCTCCATTATTACTTTCATGTCCGCCAGCTTGTGCTGGATGGCCTGGAAGGAGGCGATGGGCCGCCCGAACTGCACGCGCTCCTTGGCGTATTTGACACACGCGTCCAGGGCGTACTCCAGCGCGCCGAGAAAAGGGGCCATCAGCGTGCTCCGATCCCACTCCACAGTTCCCAGAGCGATGAGAAACCCATCCCCTTCCTTGCGCATGATATTCTCAGCTGGAACCGGGCAATCTTCGAAGACCAACTCCCCTGTCGTTGAGGCTTTTACTCCCATTTTTTTCAGTTCGCGGCCTACTGAATACCCGGGCAATCCCTTTTCCACGATAAAAGCGGAGATCCCCGCACTTTTTTTCTCCTTGTCCGTTACGGCAATGACCACAAGGACGTCGGCAATGGGGCCATTCGTTATGAACATCTTCGTCCCGTTCAACAGATAGTAATCCCCTTTTCTCACCGCGCTGGTGCGGATGGAGGCTGCATCCGACCCGGCCCCCGGCTCGGTCAGGCCAAAAGCTCCGACCCATTCCCCGGAAGCAAGCTTGGGGACGTACTTTCTTCTCTGCTCCTCGTTCCCGTGTTTTAAGATGGTATCCCCGCAAAGATAGGTATGCGCCCCCCAGGCCAGGCAAAGCCCCCCTTCTGCACCTCCCTGAGCTACGGCTTCCCCGGCCAGGCAGGCCGTGACCACATCTGCGCCGCTCCCGCCGTATTCCTCCGGGTAGGTGATTCCCAATAGACCGAATGCTCCCATCTTCTTCCAGGCCGGCCAGCAAAATTCCCCCTTCCAATCAGCCTCCTCAGCCAGAGGAGCAAGCTCCTTCTGGGAAAACTTCAGCACCTGATCCTTGAAAGCTCGCTGCTCATCAGTGAAACTGAAATCCACGACGCCCTCCGATTTCTTATCGACTCTGCGTGTCTCTGTGGTCTCAATCAGGTTCTACGCTTCAAACCGGGCTTTGACGCCGGCGATTTCTTCCAGGGTCGTTAAGGAGGTTGGATATGGTCTTCTTTATCACCTAATCTTTAATGCCCGCCAGATATTTTACGATCGTTTTCTTTGCTTCGAGGTCATAGGTGGACCTTATCCCTATTTTCTCCATCACGGGGGAGCCCCCACCATGAACTCCCGCATGCTGAGCCCAACCGCAGCTGGCCGAACATGTAAAATCCGAAATAAAACGGTACAGCCGATGTAGTTTCTCTGGAGGGATTTCCGGATTTCGTCGGATATACTTTTCCAAATAGGGGCGAACCTCGGGATTCAGCCAATCTTCCTCGGGGGGAAGAGTAGAGGGAAGACCGCCCGCAGTGGCTACCAAAATATCATATTCATGGTAGACATTAATGCCGGCTAAGTATCTTCCGGTATTGGAATAAAGAAATTTGGGCCGGAAGATTCCCGAAGAGGTTCGTTCCGCCCTGGCTGCCGCCGCAATTCCGGAAGCATAAACCAGCTCACCGATGATCATTAATTCTGTCAATTCGTCCTGAATGTGGGGGGCGTTACCCACCCCATTATATTCGGCCACCAGGGCGGTGGCCCCCATGATGATATCCGTAAGAGCTGGCTTGCAGCCGCAATAAGAGTGGCGATGAAATCCCGCAAAGGTGAGGGCCATCAAACCCGCAAATTCCCACTCTCCACACAGGAACACCCTTTCCCAGGGAACAAATACATCGTCAAAAACCAAAAAGGATTCGGCCACTCCATAATCGTTATAGGGTGCCCGAAGATTTATACGCGGGCGGGGGGTGGTGATGCGGGAAATCAACTTAACGCCATCCGTATCCGCGGGGATGGCAAAAGAGACCGCCCAATCACTTTCCTTTTCCGTAAGGGCTCGCGTGGGAAGGACCAAATGTTCATCCACGTAGGGTCCCATGGTGATATGATTCTTGGCTCCCCGAACAACGATCCCTTTCTTATCTTTCTGCACAATCCGCAGATAAAGATCGGGGTCTTTTTGTTGATGCGGTCTGGCTTTGCGGTCCCCTTTGGGGTCGGTCTGGGACGTACTCCCTACAAGATCGTTGGCCTGGTAGTATCTTAGAAATTCCAGAAAATGATCATGATACTGGGTCCCTTTGGCCTCGTCAATCTCTTTAGTAACCACCCCCATGGCATTGAGCGTATCGGTCGCCATACATCGCTGGATACACCCCCCTACTTTGTGACATAGCGCTCGTTTCATCTCCTGTTGTTTATAAAGATCCTCGATGCTGAGATTTAGAGAGGTAAACCGGTTTATGGGTTCACCGGTGAGATGAGATTTTGTTACCATCAGATCCTTATATTGGGGGTCTTGGGCCAAATCAAATGTCAGCTTGAGCACATTGATTGGTTTCTCCAGCAAAGGGTCGTTCCTCCTGATTTGTTTCCCGTAGGCGTATACGTTCGGTTTCATGTTTTTTAATCGCGCAACATACTCCTCAGATGTCTTTAAGGCCATCTCCTGTCTCCTTCCATCTTGATCAAATTCTCCATCATTGGTTTATCATCTGGGAATCCCGTCCCACTATAGCGGGAGAAAAATCCCCCCTAGCCCCCCTTTAGGTAAAGGGAGGTTGGGGGGATTTGTATGAAACGGTTATCCCAGAATGTGCCCACCATCGATCACGAGCACAGATCCGGTCATGAAGCTGGATGCATCTGAGGCCAGAA
>CAYQWO010000553.1:0-2874 GCA_964421095.1 uncultured Syntrophaceae bacterium | reverse complement strand
CTGTGGTTTTGACGTTCAATTTGCCTTTCCGACCGCTTCCAGTACCAGGCGGACGAGGTCGTCGGGGGTAGTGCCTGTGAGCTGGTAGTTGGGTTTCTCATAGATAGACTTGACTTTGTCTTTGACCTTTTTTTCTTCGGCTGGAACTCCCTTCAGGGATTCTTCCACTTCTTCCAGGGCAACGACCGGGGAGCAGAGAAGGTTGCCGGAGAAGAGAAGGTTTTGGATGTTTCCCTCTTTTACCAGGGCCACTGCCCGAATCAACCCTCCCCGCGGCACTTTCCAGATGGCTTCTCCCCTTTTTACCCCCGGCGGGATGGGGCCAAATTTCCTTCCTTCGGTCCGGGCCAGAAGAACTTCCGGGGAATACTTCATCCGGTTTTCTTGCTCATAATTCATCTCCGTCTCGGTAAGCCGGCCCAGGACAAGTTTTATACTGAAGATCTTTTCCAGGGATTGCTGGTAAGCCTCCCTCACCTCATCCAGGCTAACCGCCCTCCCCACCAGTTCTTCCACGGACACGGCTCGCTCTCCAGCGGATTTCGCCTCTTTATCAGCAAATTTCTCGGGCGGGATATTCAGGGCGGGGTTGATTTTATCGATGGGCGAAGGTCTGTACAGGAGCACACTGGCGCCGCTCCATACATCCCCAAAAAAGCTCCCGCCCATCCAGGAGATTTTCCGTCCTCCGACTTCCATGTCGTTGAAAGGTCGGTATTGGGCCTTGATGCCCCACCGCCGGTTGAACTCCTCGGCCATGGGAGAAATGATCATCTTAAAAATTTCCGCCACCGTGGGGGGCATAAAATTTTTCCCCACAATGATATAGGCGGCGAAAAATCCCGGATAGCCCACGTTCACATAATAAGGCTGCAAACGCCGGGTAACGCTGATATCATGAGCCTTACAGTAATCCAGGTTTATGTCTTTTTCCGGGTCCGGGTAAAAACCCAGAGAAATTCCGATTTTTTTTAAACTGCAGAAAGTCACGGTATCCGGTACTTTCCCTTCTGTCCGGGCGCGCTGGATCGCCGGGTTTAAAAAAACAGAATTCTCATTGACGTCCACGTAGAGGTCCAGCAATCTCCATTCTTGCCTCATTTTCTCCTCCCGGGGTGAATGTTCAACGGCCTTTTAGAGATCCTACAGCTAGACCAAAGGTTCCCCCCTCATTTTTTGATTCGTTTCTTCTCATCCATGATGCTGCCCACTTCTTTCCACTTCCCGTTAGAATAGATCATGTAAACATCCCCCAAGGCTGTGTCGATCACCCAGGCAGAGTTGCCGTCACAGCTAGCGATCTGGTATCTTCCCCCCTGTTGCGCCATCTGCGGCGCGAAGTTTCCCCCAAAAGCTCTGGAAGACTCCCGTACAAGGATCGACCCGCCTACCGAGAGGCACAGAATTAAGGCCGCTGAGAGAATGATGATTCTCCAATCTAAGGAGATTTTCCTCTCCATGCTCCTTCCCCTCCTTTCCAGAAAATCTCGCCGAGTGAATTTCCTTTCTAGTTGAACGGCGGTCCTTATCCTGAACCGTCTTCTTCGCCTGGCACCCGCCAAAACAGCTAAACCCGGCCACTCAAGAACAACCGAAACTACCCCAGGGTCAGCGAACGGTTCAAGAAAAGAAGGCCAAGCTGGCGAAGGTGACGACGGATTGTGTGGGCGGGTCCAGGGACTGGCCATATTTCAAGAGCTTTCCCTCTCGGGTATCGACCAGCTGCAAAAGGGTGTAAATCGGAGGAAAGCCGCAGATGCGGCGGCGGTCTTTCTCCAGACGAATGGAATTATAAAACCCTTCGGCATCGACCCTCTCGGCATATTCGAGCAGGCGCCGATCTCCTTCCTTCAGAGATTCTAGCGTAAAACGATTCGGCGCCTCGGCATCTCCAAAGCGCAGGCCAACATGGGCAAGATCAGCGCTGGCCAGCAAACAAACCCTCTTATGCCTCTTCGCAATAGCGCTCCGTAAAGCCTCAATGAACTGACCCACTCCCGGCAATTCCATCGGGCTGATGTTTTCGAGGATGGCTCCGTGGAAAGAACCGCAAAGAATGGGGACAATTCGGAAAGGTTCCTTTTTGGGCCAGAGGGCCTGCAAAAAGATGAGCTGCAGTTCGATGGAGTGCTCCGCCTTATGCACGATTTCATCTTCATAAAAGTCGATGGGACAAAAGGGTCTGATCTCGTCAAGGAAGGCAAGATCAGTCTGCACCGGGCCCCAGGGGGTTTGAAAATCCTTCGGGGTGAGGGCGAAAGGTTGTTTGGTTGATGAGTGGGCAGTGCCCAGGATGATAAATAAATCGGCCGCTGAGGATTCCCGAATGGCCTTGTGCGCCCAGGCGTAGCAAGGTCCCCCCCTGCGGTAGTCGATGTGCGGAGCAATGGCCGCGATTAAGCTGCCGGATCCATCCCGATGGTCAGGCAAACCGGGACCTTCGGGTTCTGCGAAAAAGGCCTGGATCGTCTGCCGCAGCTTTTCTGGATCCTCCTCGTAGGCCTCCCCGGCCAGCGCCATCGGCCTCATGGGCGCGTTTTTGAAGTTCTCGATGATCTCCCTTTCCAATCGCCGGAATCGTTCGCTGTCAAGAAGGAAATGCTCCTCCAATTGGTCGATGATTTCTTGAATCTTCTCCCGGTAGAGAAGCTCTCCAAACCGCCTCATAAATTCCACCTGAATGTCCACGATGGAATGCTGCCCATCAAAGAGACGAACAATAAAAAAGGCGGGATAGGGAATGAAAAGGACTTTTTCTGTTAAATGGAGCGGATCCCGCAGACAGATTACCTTCTGGCCGGAAACTTCTGCCGGGAACATATCCACGTTGCGCAGCTTGGGGAAAGGGTTTTCCGTTCCCATGAAGATTCTTCG
>CAYQWO010000552.1:0-2881 GCA_964421095.1 uncultured Syntrophaceae bacterium | reverse complement strand
AAATATCCCTTTGCTTCTCAAAAGCCTTGGCAGGCTTGACGGTCGGAAAGACCACCAGCCGGTCCGAATCCAGTTGCTCCAGAATTCCCCGGGCAACATCCTCTGGACTATCCATAAAGCTTTTGAATTTTTCCACGACGGGAGCCATCTCCTGAGCACCCGGCGAGGCGGTAAAGAATTCTGTGTCGGTCAGATGGGGGCAGACGGCGAGAATCCGGATGCCGGTTCCCGCAAGGTCCTTGGCCAGTCCACGGGAAAAGCCGACTACCGCGTGCTTGCTGGCCACGTAGGGAGTGACTTTGTCAGAGTGGGCGATGAGTCCTCCAATGGAAGCCATATTGATTACTATCCCGCTGCCCTGGGACTGCATATGGGGCAAGACCGCCCGGGTCATAAACACCAACGCAAAGAGATTCACTTCGAAGATCTGCCGCCAGTCCACCTCGGTGGCGGACATGAAGTCTCCGTAAATCCCTACCCCGGCGTTGTTCACCAGGATGTCGACTCGCCCCCATCGACCCAGAGTCTTCTGGACTACCTTGCTTCGATCACCCTCCTTGGTAAGGTCTGCGGCAAGAATCAGAACCTCTCCCTTACATTTGGCCGCCACTTCCTTCAGGCGCTCCCACCGCCGGGCCGCCAAAGTGAGGTGGGCGCCTTTCAGCGAGAGGGCGAGGGCCAGGGCAGCCCCGATCCCCGAGCTGGCTCCAGTTATGATTACGGCTTTACCGTCCAGGTCAACCACCGAAATATTCCATTTTTAGAGATATGAATCAACTGTCACTTTTGTATATAAAAAAAGGGGGGTTCTTGTCAAGCGAAAAATGATGAAATGCAGAAAGTCCGAAAGCTCCTTTCCCCGTCATCCCGGCGAAAGCCGGAATCCAGTTATTATGAGGAGTTATCATTTCTCCGGACCCTGGTTTTCACCGGAGGGGCGACTTTTCCCGAGTCCATCAAAAATGAAAAAGTCTCGGGTTTTGAGTTTCGGGTTCCAGGTTTTGCTTTTTGACATTGATTCTGTTCGCCATCCGCAATTCTACGGTTTGAGCCCAAAAAGGATGAATTCAATCATGTCCTTCAAGATCGGGGGAGGAATTTTAGGTTGGATGCTCGTATTCCAGACGATCCATTTGAGGCCGATGAAATGGGTAAAGCCCATGAGGGAGCGGGCCAAAAAGACCGCCGGGAGAGTACGAATCTCCCCTCTATCCATGCCCTGCTGCAGGCCTTGGGCGTACCCCTGGGCCATTTTTTTGTAGTACCAAAGGCTCACCTCGCGGTCGATCATCTCGCATTCCGGCACCACCCGGTAGATCCCCCGATGCTGCCGGAGAAATCGATAGAAGGTCAGAATCCCCACTCGTTCTGCGTCCCGCCGGTCTTTCGTCCGGGCCACGGTGCGTTGCAGTTCCCGACGCATTAGGGAGTTGAGGAATTTCACCAAGCCTTCGGCCAAATCCCTTTTGCTGCTGAAGTGGACGTAGAAGGTTCCGAGCGCGACACCCGCCTCACGGGTGATCTCAGAAATGTTGGCCCGATTGATCCCGTGGCGGCCGATGACTCTTTCGGCCGCCCGGAAGATGGCCTGCCGGGTGCTTTCCCCTTTGGTCAGTGGCTCCCCTGCTGCCGAATGAAGGGGGACAGGGTCAGGGATGGAGAGCAGCTGAACTTCGGGCGGCTTTTTCCACCGGGTCGGCCCGTTGATTCCGTGTAGAATCAGGTGGGTCATCTTCCGAACCGCCTCGCGGGGGGAGATCTTTTCTTTCTCCCCCCAATCCAGGGAATGAAAGTAACAGATGCCGATGAGTCCATAGGAGATCATGTTGGGGGCCAGGGAGCGAAGGTTGCCGGCCTGGGCCTCCCGGCGGAAGAAATCCCGGTAATGACGGGCAATGGCCTCATAATAAGCGATGGTCACCCGATCGGTGAGCTCGGATTCGCCCAGGATGCGGTGGAAGGCGAAGTTTTCCCGGGTGTGGTCATACAGGAGCCCAATGGCTTCCTCCAGCCTTTTCTCAAAAGGCCCCTGGTTTGTGGAAAGGCATTTGGTCCGGGCCATGAACCGCGACAGGATCAGATCGCTCAGTTCCAAGAAGACCTGCTCTTTGTTCTTGAAGTATTGATAGAAGTTTCCCATGGAGATCCCGCAGCGCCGGGTGATTTCGGAAATGGAAGAGCCGTAATAACCGGTGTCCTTGAAGACCCGATGGGCGGTATCTAGAATGGCCGACCGGGTTGCCAGTCCTTTCCGGGTTAAAGAACGCCCCCTCTCTGAAGGTTTTTTTTCCTCTTTCATGGGATTAAACAAAAAAATGAATCATCTGTCACTTTTCAGCATTATAGGGATTTCTTTTTCCCGGCGCAACTCTTATTAACGTGCCCGATTTCGCCGCAGCCCCCCTGGCGCCAAAAGATAATTCAGCTCTTATCGGAGGCTGATATGGTCATCCAAGGGGTGGTTGATCCCTCCCCCGAAATATGGCATACTCGGCACCATGCGGATCGGCAAATTTCAGAAAGGAGGAGGGTAAACATGGCAAACGATCCAAGGGTCGGTTATCGCGTCATCGGAACCATTAAGGGAGTAAAGGGTCATTGTAATGCTGGGCATAAAGTAGGAGATAAAATTGAATTGAGTGGACATAATACCGGCGGGCTCTGCGGATTTTTCTATCATGACGCCTTTCCTTATGTGATCATGCTGCAATTCGGTGGGGGATTCCCCAAGGAATGGGGAGGACCGGATGTTGTCGAATTGGAGTGTATGGATCGGGCGAATGCGGTGAAGATGGAACTGAAGCGGCTCAAAGAATAGGACAATATATTGCGGATTGCGGAATTTTTATTTCGAATTTTCCTTCATCATTCCGCATTCCGC
>CAYQWO010000551.1:0-2881 GCA_964421095.1 uncultured Syntrophaceae bacterium | reverse complement strand
GCAGGTCTTGCATCGCTTTGATGCCCAGCGGGGTGGCGGCGTTTCCCAGTCCGAAAACATTGGCCAGGAAATTCAGGGTTATGGAAGTAAGCGACGGATGGTCCTGCGGGATATTTTTGAATAGCCGGCATATTACCGGCCGGAACAGGGTGGAAAGCTGGTGAATCAATCCCGAATCTTCAATGATCTTGGTGATCCCGAGCCAGAGGGCCACAATGCCCAGTAAGAATAAGGAAACCTCCACTGCGGATTTCGCGCCCTCAAAAATGGATTTCGTAAATTCGTCCATTCTGCCGTTGACGACAGAGAAGATGACACTGATGGCGATTAACAAAAACCAGATCGTATTCATCGGATGGTAAGCGATTTTTCCAGAGTGTTGAGTTCGACCCGCGCACCGACCGGCAGCGTAATCTTGTTCTGCCCATGCCCGATATAAGGGCAGTGCACCAGCGGGAAAGCAATCTTCATCTGCGGGGATAAGATTTTGTAGACCTCCTGGTTCCTGATGCCTCGGAAATCACCCAGGATCAGTCCTCTTATTTTGCGCAACTTTCCGCTCCATATCCAATGGGTGAGATTTCTGTCCACTTGATACAATTTTTCATTCACATCTTCAAGAAATAAAATTGAACCGTCCGTATCGATTTCCCACTTCGTGCCAATGAGGGCAGTCAGGGTGGCCAGATTCCCACCTTTGAGAGTACCCCGGGCAATTCCGGGGCAGTATACATTCACGGCCACGCCGGCAAACAGGTTCTTCTGGGGAAAGCCATGGATGGCGTTTAAAAACGAGCGGATCGTGAACCTGGAGGGCTTGGAAAAGTTTATGATCATGGGCGAGTGAAGAGTCATCAGACCTGTTCTCTCATAGATCGCGTTGAGCAGGGCGCTCAGGTCGCTGAACCCGGCAAAGATTTTTGGATTCCTCTTTATCAGGTTAAAATTCAGTTGGGGAAGAAGCTTCATGCAGCTATATCCACCCCGCTGCGCCAGGATTACCTCAACCTTTTTATTCAAGAAGGCCCCGTGAACCTGTTTAACCTTTTGGCGGGTGGATGGCAACTTTGTGACAAAGCGCCGGTTCAGCACCTTAAATCCCAGCTTCTCCAGATTCTTTAGGCCGTTGGCGAAATCTTTCTTTTTCTTAACCAGCCAGCTGGGCGTTATCGTATATATGGCTTTCAAAATAACCCTCCTTCGTCAAGGCAAACGCCCACCCATTTTTTTGAGCTTATTATTATTGCCATCCCCAGTCAAGAAATAAGTATGGAAGCTGCGTATCCGGCCCAATCGCCCTTGACACATAGCCGTCTTCTCCCTACAATTCCCTTGGTTACCCGGTAATTTTTATGAAGGGGTGGATACCCGCCAATCCCGTCCCGCTATAGCGGGAGAAAAATCTTTTCTTGCCCCCCTTTAGTAAAGGGAGGCTGGACGGATTTGAAAGCTATTTTCTAACTAACTCCAGCAAGAGATTTTCACCAGAAAAAATATAAGGAGAGACCAAGATGGAGAAAATCGCCCAGGCCTCGGCGCCCCGGGTGATCAAGGTGACGGACAATGTCTATACAGCCGTATCGTACGCCCTGGCCACCATGATCATGGTGGAAACGCCGGAGGGCCTGGTGATCATAGACACGACAGAGAGCCTGTCCGCAGCCAAAACGATCACAGCGGAATTTCGAAAGATTACGGATAAGCCGATAAAAGTCGTGATCTACACCCACAACCATGGAGACCATTTCCGGGGGACCAAAGCCTTTTTCGAGCCGGGCATGACGGTCATCGCCCACAAGGATTTCATGACAGAAGTAAAGCTCCAGGATGCACGCGGCAAAAGCGGCTTGATCCGGGCCGCGGCTATGTTCGGGCTCATCAACCCGCCTGCCGAGAGGGCTTCCATGGTTTTTCGCTATCCCGTACCCAGCCGGGCGGGATTGATGTGGGAGGCCCTTGAGCCGGCCGATCTCGTCTGGCCCAATGTGACTTTTGAGAAAACCTATTCCTTTCGACTGGGGGGTGTCAAATTCAATCTTATGCACGCGCCCGGGGAGACGCCAGATCAGATCATTGTGGACATTCCAGAGTATAAGGTCGTTTGTCCCGCGGATAATTTTTATGCCAGCTTCCCCAATCTGTATACGATTCGCGGAACTTCTTCCAGGCCGGTCCTTGACTGGGCGGCCGCGCAGGACAAGATAATCGCCCTCGAGCCGGAATTCCTGGTTCCGGGTCATGGCTATCCGGCTTATGGGAAGGACACCATCAAGGAAGTTCTGGAAAATTACCGCGACGCGATCCTGCATGTTCATAAGCTGGCCCTGGACGCTGTGCAGGAGTTCAAATCCATCGATGAGGTGGTTGCCCATGCGGCTCTTCCCCCGCACCTTGCCAGCCTTCCCTATCTTGAAGAGTCTTATGGGTGTGTGGCGTATTCCATCCGTAGTATATATGAAAGTTATGTCGGATGGTTCGACGGAAACCCAGTGAATCTCTCCCCCCTCTCCCGCAAAGCATTGGGGGCGGAGTTGCTGGCCATTACCGGTTCTGCCGAAAAGGTTCTCGGGCGAGCGGATCTGGCGCAAAAGGATGGCCGTCATCAGGTGGTTCTTGAGCTGTGTGAAATGGTCCTGGCCAATGATCCAAAAAATAGCACGGCGCGGCTTATGAAAATTGAAGCCCTGCAGGCCATGGGCAAATTGACGGGCAACTTCCCCACGGCCGCCTATTACGAAACGTTTGCCAAGATGGAAAAATCAATACTGGAGGTAGGATAAACGGACATCTTGACCGCCAAGGGCCCGGAAGGAAAGGCAGATGGCTGCCGCAAGCATCGGCGGGATATCCCCTTTCCATAAACTCCCTGCTGGCCATCCGC
>CAYQWO010000550.1:0-2882 GCA_964421095.1 uncultured Syntrophaceae bacterium | reverse complement strand
TTCGAGTACCACCTCCTGGTGATTGCCATATGCATCGCCCTGCTCATCAGCGGTGGGGGAAAATGGTCAGTGGGCCGGGCGATCGTCCCCAATCCGGAAAAGAATTAAGCGCTTTGGCCTTGATTCCTGGACCCATAGCAGCGCGGTGATCTGAGTCTCAAACCTTTATCATCGGGAAATTTCCTTGAGGCACGAGGAGAAATTATGAAGACCACATCGCCCCCAGGTCATCCGGGACTCTCCCGGCTGAAGCTGTTTTGCGCCCTTTCCAGGACCCCCCATGGGTTGCTGGATATGGCCACTCCAGGCTTGAGCGCCCTGCTCTGGCTGGGTACCTTCCCCCCACCCGCAGTGATCGGGTTGGGCTTGATCACCGCCTTCTCCGGCTATACCGCCGTATATGCCCTGAACGATGTTATCGACTACCGGGTGGATCAGGAAAAAATACAAAGGAGTAGGTTGCGGGGTTCAAGCCATGACCTGGACGCAGTGTACATGCGTCATCCCATGGCTCAGGGAATGCTAAGTTACCGGGAGGGAATCTCTTGGATGGGGGGTTGGGCCCTGCTGGCGCTGATCGGGTCTTACCTGTTGAACCCGGTCTGCGCGCTTATTTTCCTGATCGCCTGTCTGCTGGAGATCATCTACTGTCGTCTGCTCCGGGTGAGTTCTCTGCGGGGGGTGATCAGCGGAGCGGTCAAGAACTCAGGGGGGATCGCGGCGGTGTTTGCCGTAGATCCGAACCCTGCCCCTATTTTCCTGGTAGTCCTATTTTTGTGGCTCTTTTTCTGGGAGATGGGGGGACAAAATGTTCCCAACGATTGGGTAGATCTGGACGAAGACCGGAAGCTGCGGGCGAAGACCCTTCCCGTGCGTTTCGGATTGGAAGGCTCTCGGGTGATCATTTATTTCTCCCTGGCCATTGCCTGGGCCATGAGTCTGGTGATGTTCTGGGTCTCCCCGGCCAGGCTGGGGCTTCCGTACTTGGTGGGCTCTTTGTTCTCGGGCTTTTACTTTCTCATCCTCCCTGCCCATCGGCTTTTTAAGACCAAAGCGGCGGAGGAGGCTTGCGCTCTTTTCAACCGGGCCAGTTATTATCCTCTGGCCATGCTGCTGGTGACGGTGGTCAGTCGGACGATCTGATGATCATATCGGACGCAGATAAAAACGGATTTTCAGGAGGAGCAGGCCCTGTTTGGCCAGGATGGCCCCGGAGTTTTGCACCCACCTCATTTTTTATCCGTATAGAACTTTGTCACCAGGTTCCCCACGATTCGATCGGCCATCAGGCCGATGCTCTTCAAGTCGACCTCGCCTTCGCTCTTTTCAGCGGTCAGGATGATCCCGGAGGTCACATCGATGATCCTGGCATCCAATCGCAACGTTCTGCCCATCTTGATGACAGCTCCGGTGACAATGGCATCCGCTCCCAGGACCTTCCCGATCTGCTTGGCCGATGAGGTGTCGATGATCCCGGTCTGGCTGAGTTCAAATTCCTTGGTGACCTTCTGGAGCTGCTCCCTCTCGATGATCTTGAAGGATTCGGAATTCACAAAGGAGGTGGTCAGGATCTCCGAAACGATTTTACCCAGGTTGTCCTTTTGGGCCTCCTCGTTTAGGCTTTGAAATTCGATCACCGCAACCTTGATCTTCTCGCCTTTGATGATGACCTTCGGTTTCTCGACCTCTGGCCTTTTTTCGACCAGAGACAATTGATAGCGGATCAACTCATCGCCTTCTTTCCTCCAGTCACGGATGGATTTGACCTCCCTCTTCACTTCCGGTGCATACCAATAGGTGTTGATCCCGTTCCACTTCGTTTCAGAATTGTGATATCTTTTGACGATCTTAAAGGCCTGAAAGGTGCCTCCCTCTGTTTCGACCGTTTCGTATCTCTCCACGGTTGAATCGTTGGTAAAACGGAAGTCTTTCCTGTCAACCGGCGACCCATAGACGTATGCGTCCTCCCATGTCTTCCCGACGAACAAGGGAAACTCAAGGCGCTTCTCAGCGGGGACGGGGGTTTTTATCTGGGTTCCTTCCGGAATTTTGCTCGCTTTGATGAGCTGGTACTCCTTGTCATAGTACCTGTGGTGAGTCCCCTCCTTTTCTCCGGTCACCTCCATCACGAAACCGCCATCCTCTCCCACCTTGATGATCTTTTGTTGAAAAGTATCCGACCCGTACCTGTAGCTGTGGCCTTTGAAGACCCAACTATCTCCAACGACCATTTTGGGGAAATGGGCGATGGGCTGCCGCGGCAGAGGAGTTTGTTGGGCCGCTGGTGGGGTTTCACACAAGGATAAAGCGAACACATTAATTATGCTAAACAAAACGATACCCGTCATTTTAAGGTGATTCTTCATCGTCTTCCCTCCTCGGTCAAACCCTTCTTATTCTCAATTCCATTATGATATTTCTCACAGGATCGCAGGAATGTCTTCTCCGCGGAAAATTCTCTTCGGGAATTCTCTCTGTAATGCCACCAATCTTGCTAACTTCCATTTGAAATGTAGCATTTCGGCGCGGCATTTAAAAATCAGGATTACAGAAAGTACTCTACACCTTTGAGAATGACCTGTCAATCAATTCTTTCAGGAAGAATTCAATGTCATTTTCCACCGACTATTGAATACATCCATTCCCTTCAGGTCCGACCGGAAACCATAATCCCAATAACCTTCAAAACCTACCGCCGTCCCCTAACGGATACACTAAGTTTTTCTCCAGGCTATTCAAATGACCGGAGCGTTTTTGATAACGCGAAACCGCCTATTTCTGTCCGGACAATATGGCGGCGGCTATTTTCTTTGCCTGCGCTCCGGCGTCCGTATTGTCCGGCAGCTTTTTGCCGGTAAACCCGGCCCGGCTGATCTGAGGGT
>CAYQWO010000549.1:2633-2904 GCA_964421095.1 uncultured Syntrophaceae bacterium | reverse complement strand
CTCATGATGCCAAGCGAAGCGCCTCTGGCTTACGGACCTGGGAAGGCATTTTGATCTTCCCCCAGGTTCGGCAACTTGGCACTTGCATAATTTTTTCACACCTTCCCGGGGGAGGGGAATAGAAAAGGAAAACAGCAATGAACTTGAAATTCTTGGGGAAGGGAATTTTGAAGGGCCTGTTATTTTGCCGGGAAGAACTCTCCCGTTCGGGGATTGATAAACCCGCCCCCAGTTTTAGGCAAGAAATCCCCTGTTTTGGGATTTATAGCAC
>CAYQWO010000549.1:0-2623 GCA_964421095.1 uncultured Syntrophaceae bacterium | reverse complement strand
GGCGCAGGAGTGGGCGCAGACACCACAGGAGGTGACAGCCGGGCGGGTCGGGGGATAATGAAAGGAGTGCCCCCAAGGTTTGATTGATCTGGGAAAAGCGTCTTTGGCTGCTCTGAGTTTGTGAGTTGATTTCCGGGAGACGTTGAAACGCCATCAGACCCCGTCCCTCCCGGGACCGGGCTTTGCGCTATCGTCGCCCCGGACTGGGCATTGATTACACCGGGTATCGAAAGCAGCCCAGTTAGCATTATTCCAAAAATCCAGGTTTTCATAAATAATTCCCTTTTCTATTCCAGTATAATCCTTCGAGGTAAATAAAGCCATCAATAATTCCGCCCCGCGGGCAGAAGGAAAGGTGAGAAATGCTGGCTTACTCAATGGTCAGGGGATTGCTGCCTGGAGGTCACCGCCACGCACACCCGGTCCATGTTGCAATAAAAGCCTTCCTGGCAATTTTCGCATTCGAACTGAATGGTGCTGTGCGAAATCCGAAACCTTTGCGACAGAAGCTCGTTGATCTCCTGCAGGATCGACCCCGTTCGGCTCACCTGGATATCCCCCACCAGGACATGCGCACTCAGGGCATGAATACCGGAACTGATGGTCCATAGATGCACGTGATGCAGGTCCTTCACCCCGGGGATGGACTTCAACACCTTTTGCACCTCCCCAAGGTCCACGTCTTTCGGCACGGCCTCCAGCAGGATATTAGTGGAGTCTTTCACCAAAACGAACGCTCCCCTTAGGATCACCAGGCAGAGAATCACGCTAAGGATAGGGTCCACCAGATACCAGCCCGTGAAATAGATGACCACCCCGCCGCCGACAACACCCAGGGAGGACAGGGCGTCTCCCAGGATATGGAGGTATGCTCCCCGCAGATTAAGGCTTTCCTTGCTGGAGCGCATCATCACCCAGGCGGCAACGCTATTGGCCGCCAAGCCCACGATGGCCACCCAAAGCATGGTATGGGTGGCGACGGCCTCAGGGGCTTGGAAGCGTCGATAGGCCTGATAGAGAATGTAGGCGGAGATAAGGATCAACGTCGTGCCGTTGATCAACGCCGCCAGTATCTCCATCCGGTAGAGCCCGTATGTCTTGGTAGATGTTGCGGGGCGCAGCGTTAGCTGCAAAGCGACCAGGCTCAGCATCAGGGACATGGCATCGGTCAACATATGGCCGGCATCGCTCAAAAGGGCCAGGGAGTTCGAGAGAATGCCCCCTATGACCTCAATGATCATAACCGCCACGGTTACTCCGATCGCAATCCATAGAGCTTTCCGGTTTTCTTCGAAGGAATGAACATCTGAATGGTTTTGTCTTATCTGTTTTTTTTCTTCCATAATTGATGCCTTTATTTCTTTCGGCCTCCAGAGGGAACACCCTCATGGCCGGCAATCCTTGCCAGACGAGTTACCACCCACCGGGCTTCCGGCTCGAAAGCGACCTTGTGGTAAAAATCAAAAAGCTGACGATAGCGGGCCACCACATCGAAGCCGATGCTGAATTGCAATTTGCGAAGGCAAACTGGGCAGAGGGACAGCGGGCGGGAGTCGCTCTCCTGTAAATGGTTGGACCCATTCAGTACGCACCGGAAAAAAATGCAGTGCACCAGGGAGAACATATGGGCTGTCTCGTGGGCCAGGACCTTGCAACTTCGCCGCAAAAGGGTTTCTGAGTAATTTTTCCCCCGTTCCTCTCTGTAGAAGCCGGGATCGTACCGGGCAAAGCTGAAGACCCCGACGCGTTCCCGGAGAGATGCCTGGCCGAAGACGAAATTCCAGGACGGCTCGGGATAGAGGTCTTCCATGGTGATGGCCAAAAGACAAAAGGCATCAGCGGGCAGCCTCTTTCTTAGGAAAGTCAGGACATCTGTGGTCAGGACTTGTCTGTTCCGGGTATAGGGGTTACTGCGAGTAGTGAATTTGAGGGGATCAATCGCCAGGGACGGGAAAACCTCTGTTTCCGTAACGAAATAGGAAGCCGCATATTCCTTTAGGATCTCCAGCGCGGGGCTTTGGTCTTTGGGAAATTCACCCAGGGGTTGCAGGTAAATCTTCCTGCGGGTTCCATCGGGCCTGTTCGGACGGGATCGCACAAAATCCTCGAAGGTCTGGCCGGGTTCCGGGTGGACCGCCAACCAATCGCCAGGCCTGGGAGCTGGTATGGGCTCGAAATCGGGTCCGGCATCGAGGGCCAGCCGCAATGCTTCGGGAAGTCCCCGGGTAGGTCCGATGGCTCGCAGTCGCTCAGCAGGTCCGGGAGGTTGGAAGTCCATGGCCAGACACACCGAAAGCGGCAAAAAGAAAAAAATGGAAAGCACAACTTGCTTCATGTTTTTTATATCTTAACCTTGACATCTTCCACTTTAGTTTCCCTTTCTATTTTGCCCAGGAATCCGCTTGTTTGCAAGGATTTAATGAGCTTGCCACCCCCACTTTCCACCAAAGGAGATGAAGAAGCATCCCTAGTTTGCGGAGACCCAGGCACAGGGCCACTGCCTTCGGCATCATAAGGCGATGGTTCATCCTGGGATTGGGTGGGGAGATGCCTCAAGATTTTAACGTTAGATTTTTTAAGAATCTGTTTCCTTTCAAAGCATTGTACCCCACCGCCTGTTACG
>CAYQWO010000548.1:0-2904 GCA_964421095.1 uncultured Syntrophaceae bacterium | reverse complement strand
GAAAGGCAGAGGCGGCGCAGTTGGGAAACGAGTTTCAGGCGGGTGGAAATCGCTTTGGGCGACATGTCAACGTTCATCTGTGTCTTCCTTTAAGAAAGGCGCAAGACGCCCTACTTACTTTTTTCTTGCACCAGCTCGATGATCTTCTGGGCGGCCTCTTTCATGCTGGAAGCGGAGATGATGTTCAACCCTGATTCCGCCAATATTTTCCGGCCCAACTCCACATTGGTTCCTTCCATGCGCACCACCAGAGGCACGGCTAAGGGCTTCTCGCGAATCGCATCCACGATGCCTTGAGCATAGCTATCGCATCGAGTGATGCCCCCGAACATGTTGATCAGAATTCCTTTGATCTTGGGGTCCGAATTGAGGACAGTGAAGGCATTTTGGATGAGCTCCTTGGAACCCCCTGCCCCCGCATCCAGGAAATTGGCCGGCTCCCCACCGTAGTAGCGGAGAATGTCCAGGGTGGCCATGCCCAGGCCAGCTCCGTTGACAATACAGCCGATATTCCCGGAGAGATTGACAAAATTCAGGTTCAGCTTCGAGGCTTCGACATCCCGGGGGTCCTCTTGTTCCACGTCCCGCAGGGCCAGAATGTCGGGGTGGCGGTAGAGGGCGTTATCGTCGATGTCTATCTTGGCATCCAGAGCGACTAAATCCCCGCGAAAGGTTAAGACCAGGGGGTTGATTTCAGCCAGAGAACAATCGTTCTCCCTGAAAGCCCGCTCGAGGGCCCAGGCTATGGCCGCGCCCTTCCCGATGTGGCTACCTTCCAATCCCATCGCCATGGCCAATTTTCGCCCCTGGAAGGAATTAAACCCACACCCGGGCTCGACGATTATTTTGTGGATCTTTTCCGGGGACCTGGCTCCTACTTCTTCTATTTCGATTCCTCCCTGGGGACAGCCAATCACCACGGCTCCCCCCAGCGCGCCATCGATCGTAACTCCCACATACAATTCCCGGGCAATCGGGACAGATTCCTCCACCAGCACCCGGCTCACCGGTTTGCCCTGGGGGCCGGTCTGCGGGGTTACCAGCCTCGTCCCGAACATCCCCCGGGCGATGCCTCCAACTTCGGAAAGGTCGCTGGCGATCCTGATCCCGCCCCCTTTTCCGCGGCCGCCGGCGTGCACCTGAGCTTTAATCACATAAGGGCCCGGACCGATCTCCCGGGCTGCGGCTTCGGCCTCTTTGAGATTGAAGGCAACTCTGCCCTTGGGAACCTTCACCCCATAGCGGGCAAGAATCTCCTTCGCCTGGTATTCATGAATGTGCATGTCCCTCTTCTCCGCTACTCCCTTTCACTTTTCCCTTTCCAAGTTCTTTACCCTCATCCTTCCCTCTCCCCTAAGGGAGAGGGCTGGGGTGAGGGGGATCAGTACTTCTCGCTGATGACCTTTTTCTTCAGCTCGCCGATAGCCCAAGTAGGATTCAAGGACTTTGGACAGATGGTGCAGTTGAAGATGGTGTGACAGCGCCACAGGGCGTGGCGGCTGTTCAAAATCGGCAAGCGCTCCTCCAGCCCTTCATCCCGGGAATCGAAAATAAACCGGTAGGCTTGGAGCAAGGCCGCTGGCCCCAGAAAATTCGGGTTGGCCCAGTAAGAAGGGCAGGACGAGGTACAGGCTCCGCAGAGGATGCACTCGTAGGAACCGTCAATCTTCTTCCGGTCTTCGATGCTTTGGTAGCGCTCTTTGTCCGTGGGCGGGGTGCCAGCGATGAAGTAAGGCTTTACGGCTTCGTACTTTTTGTAAAAGTCGTCCATATTCACGGCCAAGTCCTTGATCACGGGATAGTGCCGCAAGGGTTCGACCTCAATCGTCCCCCCGCCCAGGGATTTGACCTGGGTCTCGCAGGCCAGGCGGTTGAGTCCGCTGATCGTCATCGCGCAGGACCCGCAGATCCCGTGACGACAGGAACGGCGGAAGGTCAGGCTCCCATCCTGCATCCATTTGATCTGGTTTAAAACATCCAGGATGGTCATGCCTTCCAGCACGTCCACCTGGTAAGACTTGTAATAGGGCCGCTTGTCTTCATCGGGGTTGAAACGGAAGATTTTAAAGGTCTGCATCATCTTTTCTTCTCCTTAAAATTTTCTCTCCTCCGGCTTAAACCGGGTGACCACCACGGGCTTATACTCCAATCGCACCCCCGCTTCTGTCTTCCAAGCTAAGGTATGCTTCATCCAATTTGTGTCATCGCGCTTGGGATAATCTGTCCGGTAGTGAGCCCCCCGGCTCTCGGTCCGGGCCAATCCTCCGACGACGATGGTCTCGACGAAGTCGAGCATGTTGCCGAGCTCGATGACATCCAGAAGCTCCGTATTGAAGCGCTGCCCTTTATAGCCCACCTCAATCCATCTATACCTTTCTTGGAGCGACTTGATGACTCTCAACTGTTCCTTCAAAGATTTTTCATCTCGGTAGATCCCGCAGTTGACCATCATCGTTGCCTGCAATTCATCCCGGATGGCCGCCGGGCTTTCTTTCCCCTTGGCCGCCAGTAAAGACTCCAGTTTGGATTTCGCCCGGTCCGCGGCATCCTTACGAAGAGCAGCTTTCTCCGCTCCCGCGCCGATGTACTTGGCCATGGCCCGGCCACCTCTCCTGCCGAAGACGGCACAGTCCATGGTCGAGTTGCAACCCAGGCGGTTGGCCCCGTGAACGGAAATGCAAGCACTCTCTCCAGCGGCGTAGAAACCTCTCACTGGCGTGTTCTGGGCATCCATAACCACTTGCCCGTGCACGTCAGTAGGGATTCCTCCCATGGCATAATGCGAGGTGGGTAGGATGGGAACGAGGTCGGTGACCGCATCAATACCCGCGAACTTCAGGATGAGCTCATGGATCTGCGGGAGCTTTTCCATTATGGCCTGACGGCCCAGATGCCGGAGGTCCA
>CAYQWO010000547.1:0-2913 GCA_964421095.1 uncultured Syntrophaceae bacterium | reverse complement strand
CTTCCTGAAATCGTTGAGTGACAAATTCTGTCAGATGGTGTAGATTTCTAACGCTAATGGAGGTTTGGATATACTTTTCATTTCCGGAATTTTGGCCAGGTGCGTAGAATGGTACGCTCTGTTGAAGGTAAATTTCTTCCTAGGTGTTTAACCATTCTCTAAATGGCCTATTCAGCCCAAATTCTCTTGCCCAGATGCCCTAGATCAAGATCATCAAGCGTTGATCTCCACGGTTTCCCTGTTTTCCTATCCCAGCCCTTCAGTTCATAATACTCTCGGACCATTCCTTCCAAATGGGGTCTAATGGATTTTCCTTTTACGGGTCCATACTTGGGTGGTTCCAAGAGCCTTTCTGAAAGTCTATAGTCGTCCTCCGGAGTTAGGCCCCGCTCCAGGGCAAAGACTCTTTCCATGGTGATAACTCTGGCGCCCACTTTCAAGCCTTCCTGTTTCGAGAAATCCCAGCCAGTAGCAGCAGATATGCCTTCGGCAACCAAATCGGCTCCGCCTTTTACTCCCCAAACTCCAAACCAGCACATTCCAGCGCAGTCTGCCGCCCATATCTTGTATTCGGAAGTGGCTTTAATGGACGCCGCCTGACCTCGCCAGTCATCAGGGGGTAGTTTTTCCGGGTAGCCGATGGAAGGCTCATTCCCGAAGGTGTCGCATCCTCCGGAAAACCAACCCGAGCCCGTCCCGACGGCTTGCCCCAGCAAGGTTCCCCAACCCGATCTCCAATCGTGGTTATTCATGCTGGATCCCTTTATATGAACCGCAGATCCTGGTAGGCCAAGAATATCGGCCACTCTCTTAGGCCCCTTGCTCAGTAAGTCGCCGAGGCCTTCCCGGTAGGCAATTTTCCTGATCAGTTTCTTCATCGTTTCTGCATTTCCGAATTCCAATTCCAGCCCATCGGTATCCCTTTTGGTTAGAATTCCCCTTTGGTATGCTTCTACCGCGACTCCGATGGAACACCCTACATGCCCGGATTCCATTCCATAGCGATCGCACATGTCCAGAAGGGCATGATTTGTTCCTGGGTCTGCGATTCCTAGATTCGAGCCTACACCTTCCATGTTTTCAGCCCCTCCACAGGGATAAGCCACTAGTCCTTTTTCGGGGCCGTGAAGGATCTCGATCCGGTAGGCACAACCGATGGGGCATCCCCAGCACGGCTGCGGTCTAATGTCATTTTTCGACATGCCGATAGCATATTCCGGAAATGGTTCTCCACTAAAGTTATTATGCGTAAGGAGGCCCATATCTTTGAGCCCTTGCATTTCCGATTTCGGTATAGCCCCCCCGGCTACCACCGCGGCTACCGACCCATCGAGAACAACGGAGCGCCATTTTTCGGAGATTCTCTTGAATTCTTCAGGGTTGGCCAGAGGCATGGGCTTAGCTTTTCCCGAAACGACTAGGGCCTTCAATCGTTTCCATCCCATGACCATGCCCATGGCACTATGGGAAAAGGAGTGATTTCGATCATTACAGATCATTGCCCCCCCCACCAAGTTTTCCCCCGCAGGGCCGATGGCCAGAACACTGCCGCCGGGCTTTTTCAAACCGTATTCGTTCATCAACAGATCCTGCGTTTCGTAAGTATCCTTCCCCCATAAATGTTCGGCCGATTTCAATTCGACCTTGTCCTCCATAATGAGCAGGTAGAGCGGTTCTTCTTCGCAGCGCCCGGTGAGAATGATCCCGTCGTATCCCGCCCATTTCAGGTTCACCCCAAAAAAACCATGGGTATGGGATCTCGCCGCGGTAAATTCGTTATCTCCGTTTATGGATATGGCAGTCAAATTCGTTGCTGCCGGGGCGGCTGTGGCGGTCAACGGTCCGGTAAAGAAAATCAGGGGACAATTCCGGTCAAAAGGACCTGTTCCCGGCTTTATTAGGTCCATCAGATATTTGAGGCCGAGGCCATAGCCTCCGTTAAATTTTCTTAGAACCGCCTCTTCAGGAAGCTCGCTGGCTCCGATCTTTCGATTCGACAAATCCACATTCAGAACTCTTCCGATGTATCCTTTGGCCATCGTTGCGACCTCCTTTTCACCCTACCACCCCCAGAAGGGAACATACCTGCCGTGACCGGCTTGGCCCACGGTCCTACCATCGACAATGACTTTCTTGCCCCGAGACAGGACCATCTTTAGAGGGGCGCCGATCACCTCCAGGTTTTTATAAATGGTGTAATCAGACCGCCCGCGAACGTCTTTGTCCGTAATCACCTGACGCCGCTTGTTATCCAGCAACACGACATCAGCATCTCCCCCTTTTATGATGGCCCCCTTTTTTGGGTACCATCCCTGGGCTTTGGCCGGATTGGTGGCACACACCTCTGCCAATCTTTCCACGCTGATCCGATCCTTACCCATGGCTTCCGTCCAGAATACAGGAAGATGGCTGTCGAATTCATTCCCCGGCAATCGGGTATTCCAGAAGGTGGCCTCACCATTTCTTAATTTTTCCGCTGCCGTATTACAACCATGATCCGTTCCCACGCAATCGAAGATTCCATCTTTGAGCCCCTGCCACATTCTTTCGTGATCTTCTGGGTACCGGAAAGCGGTCCAGTTCACCGCCAAACGCGGATCGACACCCCGGGCCGTATATTCTTCGTCAAAACAGGTTCGGGTGATCCTGCTAGTGTTCGTCTGTCCCCATACCTTTACATGCTGATCCTTCAGCCATTTAACGGCGTTGACCTCCTCTTTGGAGGTCAGGTGTACGGGGATGATAGTTGCCCCAAGTTCCTTGGCCATAAGACCCGCGGTGATCACCTGGTAGGCAAGCTGGCAGGCCGGTCGGGTTTCGGTATTGGCGCGAAGATCGTTCCGCCCCATCTTTTGATACTTTTCCCGCAAATACTCCACGACAAAAGCATCCTCGGCATGGAGTTGGCACCTG
>CAYQWO010000546.1:0-2913 GCA_964421095.1 uncultured Syntrophaceae bacterium | reverse complement strand
TCCCAGATGACGGCCTCTTCTTCCTCTACGGTCGGCTCTTCCGCTGAGAGCGCATCGCCCATTGAAAATTGCTGGTCATGGCCAGTTTGATCAGAGTCTAAAAATGCCCGGGGATCCTTCCCCAAGGGGCTTTCTTTTTTACGGGGCGGGAAGGTTCCCTCAGGCTTCGACGGCGTAAGACCTAAATCAGTAGACTGGCTCGGCTCTTCGCCATAGAAATTTTTCAGCAGTTGCCGGAGAGAGGTCAAGTCTTGGCCACAATTCGGGCAGATGTCCACCTCATCGGGAACTTGGGCCAGGCAACGCTTACATTTCATCGGGATTCCTGTTCAACATTCTAAAAGAAATTATAGATTCGAAGGATGACGGAGGCAAGGGGAATTTTTTCCTCAGTTCAAATCTCCCAGAACGTACTGGAGCAAGCTGACAATAGCAATGGCCGCAGTCTCCGCCCGCAAGATCCTGGGTCCAAGACGGATAGGCTGGAAACCCGCGCCTTGAGCCTGAAGGACTTCTTCTTCAGAAAATCCGCCCTCGGGGCCGATCAAAGCGTAGATCGTGGAAACTGGAGGGACTAAAACACTTTTGAGCGATCTCGCCGGCTCCCTCTCCCATAGCAGTATCTTAATGGCCTCCCCAAAATTCATGGCCAGCATTGCTTCGAAAGAGCGGGGAGAATGGATTCTGGGAACCCGGGCCCGTCCGCATTGCTTGGCCGCCTCGCAAGCGATCTTCTCCCAGCGAGATTGCCTCGATCCCGCCAGTGGCGGGGCTCCCTCCCAACGGGGGATGACGTGTAAAGAATAGAAAGGGACGACCTCGGCAACTCCCAGCTCCGTCGTTTTCTGGATGAGCCAATCAAACTTGGAGGACTTCAGCAATCCCAGGCCAAGGATCATCCTCAAGGGCGATTCGGCGGCAACTGAGGAAGGTTCCCGCAAAAGGGCCAAAGAAATTTCTCGAGGAGAGAGACGGGTGAGAGCGGCGTGATATTCCTTTCCCTCGCCATCAAAGAGAATCACCTCATCGCCGACTTTCAGTCGGAGGACTTTACCGATATGCCTGACTTCCCCCGCATCCCTGATGATTGCGGTCAGGCCCCGGATACATTCTTTATCAACCTTGAAACGCCGCAGCTTCATCTTCCTGCCCTCTTCTTTCCATCCCTTTGGCGGAAGACGAAGCAAGCCCAGCCTTTTGATTCCCGGGAGCGCAGAACTCTCCAATGCTCCTTAACGAAGGCTGAGGTAATCTCCTTTTTCTGCCCCCGGAGAAAGCCAGAAATGATTAAAGTTCCCCCGGAAGAGATCCGCTGGGGGAGTAAAGGCGCTATTTTCACCAGCTCCTGGGGCAAGAGATTGGCGATAACGATATCGAAAATCCGGTGCAGGCGTTCCACAGAGCCCACATGGAAATCAATGCCGTGATTGATGTTATTAGCCGCAGCGTTCTTGCGGGCGCAGGCAATGGCCACCGGGTCGAGGTCGACGGCCAAAACCTGCCCGGCCCCCAGTTTTCGAGCGGCAATGGCCAGAATTCCCGACCCAGTTCCTACATCCAGCACAGATGGAGAATAAGCGGAAGATAGCATGATCTCCTCCAGAGCCTGAAGACACATCTGGGTGCTGGGATGGGTGCCTGTGCCAAAGGCCATCCCCGGATCGATCTCGACAACCACCATTCCTTTTTTCTGCGGGGATATCTCCCAGGGCGGTTTAATGACCAGCCGGGAAGCAACCTGCAAGGGCTTGAAATGGGATTTCCAGGCTTCGGCCCACTTTTCCTCTTTGATGATCCGGTGGTGAAAAGTGAAAGACCTTGGATGGAGTTGGCTGACGGAGAGAAGGAAAGCTTGAATTTTTTTTTCTTTAGCCCGAAAACCCCGACGGTTTGGGAAGTAGGCAATAATGCGTTCCTTTTTTCGGTGCGGCGGGCCTGGGAGCTCTTCCTGGATCACTCCGGGCGAGCCTTGCTCGATCAAGAAACTGGCAACCGCTTCCACGAGGGAGGCATGAATTTCAACGGCCAATTCCAACCAGGTCTTCGGCATGGATTGTTATTAGAGAAAATCCCCTTAAAAAATTTTGGGCAATTTCGCTTTCTCTTCAGGCACTTATCATTTATTCTATCAAAGAATAAGATGTCAGGCAATAAAAGGGGGGCGCTGGTTTACGGTGAGACTATATTCCTGTTGACAACCAGGAGTTTTTTCCTATACTGGGGGATAAAATTATTTTAGGAAGGCAGCGAAGATGAAAGGATGGAAATTCTTATTAGTCGCGGGATGGATCATAACCTTCGCGGTCTTATTGTGGACCGGAACATGGGCTAAAGAAAAGGGGAGGGTGATTACGCCGGGAGACTTTTTCCCGGAATATTCATTTCCTATGACCCTTAGCGGATCCGAAGCAGAATACCTGGCGCTTCCCCAAAAATTCTTCGGCCTGATCAAAGGGGATACTTTTTCTCTCAAGGATGTCAAGGCCGAGCTGATCGTCGTGGAATTTCTGAACAAGTATTGTTTTTCCTGCCAGCTTCAAGCCCCGGTGATGAACCAAGTCTTCTCTGCGGTGCAGAATGACCCCCAATTGAAAGGAAGGGTCAAGTTCATCGGCATCGCTGCCGGGAATAATCAAAGGGAAGTGGAGTCCTTTAAGGCGGAGAAGAAGGTCCCATTTCCCATCCTCCCCGACCAAAAGTTTCTGGCCTATGAGGCCGTGGGCGACCCGGGGGCCACGCCCTTTACGATCTATATCCGCAGAACTGATTCTGGTCTTCTCGTGGCCCGCACCAAGGTGGGGCTCACAAAGGACCCGGAAATAATCCTGAAAGAAATTAACGATTGTCTGAAGGCTGATTGGAATGCCCTTCTCAAACAAGATAAGGATCTTTCGGTCCAGCGGGCCAAGGGCC
>CAYQWO010000545.1:0-2917 GCA_964421095.1 uncultured Syntrophaceae bacterium | reverse complement strand
ATACGCCACCGAGGAGGAGATGGCGGATTATTTCAGGAAGAATCGGGTCCGCACGATACTGGATTTCGGATTTACCAAGAATCTGCCGATCGCCGAAGCCAGAGAATATCACGACTATGCCCTGGAAACGCAGAAAAGATTTCCCGATGTGATTTTCGGCCATTGGCTGCAGATCGACCCGCGCACGGGCGAAGCGGGTCTGGCAGAGTTGAAACGGTGTATCCAGGCAAAGGTGGGGTTCATCGGATTGGCGATCGCCGGTGCCTCAATGGGCTTTGCGGCCAGTGACAGCATTTATGACCCTTTCCATGCCTTTTGCGCAGAAGCGAAGGTGCCCGTGCTGATCCTGGTCGGTTATACAGGCCTGGGGGCAGGGATTCGGGGGGGCAAAGGGGTAAAGTTAGAGTTGGCCCACCCCCGCTACCTCGATGAAGTCGCGATTCGCTTCCCGGACCTCGACATCATCGCGGGTCGGTCGGCGTGGCCTTGGCAGGAGGAGATGATCGCTGTGCTCCTGCACAAACCGAATATTTGGTACGAACTCCATGGATGGTCGCCCAAGTATTTAACGGACTCCTTAAAAAGGGAGATCCCGCGTCGCCTGCAGGATCGGATCATGTTCGGGGCTGATTACCCGCTTTTTCAATATGAACGACTGGTGGCGGATTGGGAATCTCTGGGGTACAGCCATGAGGTCTTGGAAAAAGTATTTTATAAGAATGCCGAATCTTTTTTTGCCCGACTAAACTTATAGGAGAGCGTATGGATTTGCAACTGAGGGACAAAGTCGCGATTGTGAATGGCGCAAGCCAAGGAATCGGGTATGCCATTGCGCGGACCCTTGCTGGAGAGGGAGCCAAGGTCGTGATCACGGCCCGACGGGAAGGCCCGCTGAACGCGGCTGCGGAAACCATCCGGGCCGAAACCCAAGCCTCGGTCCTGCCCGTTCCCAGTGACATCCGGCGGGCGGATGACTGCGTGCGCATTGTGGAGAGAACGGTGCAGAACTTCGGTCGCGTGGATATCCTCGTCAACAATGACGGCGCTCCGCCTTTGGGAAGGCTGGAGGAGTTTGACGACGCCTCCTGGGATAAGGCGGTTCAACAGAATCTGATGAGTGTCGTTCGCCTGGTTCGATTGGTCATTCCCTACATGCGGGCCGCAGGGGGAGGGCGGATCGTGAATATAACGGCTCTCTCGGTGCTCCAGCCGATTGCCGGCTTTGGTCTATCCGTTACGACCTGGGCCGGCGTGATCGGCTTTGCCAAGACCCTTTCGCTCGAGGTTGGCCCTTATGGCATCACCGTTAATACTATCTGCCCGGGACGCATCGCTACCGAGCGCCTGGTGAAGGTTTATAGCCAACGTCCCGAATATGCGGGAAAAGATGCCAGCGAGTTAATGGAAGACCTCAAGAAAGAGACTCCTCTTCAGCGGATCGGCAAGCCGGAGGATGTCGCTGCCCTGGTAGCTTTTCTCGTGTCCTCCCAGGCATCATTTATTACGGGCGTAACCATGCAAATTGATGGAGGACGATTGGGTAGCCTTCTGTAAAGAGGGCCGCGTATGGAAGCCACAAGAGAAGAGCCCTGGTCGTCCATTGGGGAAGTGTTGACCAGGGCTCGTTTTACGGTTTGGCTTGCCCCGGCGCACACAATTAGTCCGATCAAGGAGAAATGGGTCTATGGCAGAACAAGGCGATTCTAACCGGGGAACGCGCTTCCTCCTCATCATGGCAGCGCTTGTGGTTATCCTCTGGGGCATCCATCAGGCAAAGTCGTTTGTGGTATGGCTTCTCATCTCTGTTTTTCTCGCCATCATTGGGACGCGGCCGCTCTTCTGGCTGGAGCGGAAAGGAATTCCTTCTGTCGTCGCGGTATTGATCGTGGTGGCGAGCCTCATCGGTATTCTGCTGTGTATGGGCCTGCTTGTAGGGGCATCGATCAGCAATTTTTCCAATGCCTTGCCGATTTATCAAGAGCGTCTGCAGGAGCAAATCTCTGCATTTAAAGGGTGGTTAAGCAGCAGGGGCGTCGAGATGCCAGATAAGTTTCTGCTCAAATATGTCAACCCCGGAGCGGTCATGACCTTGACCGCAGGCCTGCTCTCAGGCTTGGCCTCGATGCTCTCGAATATCGTCTTGATTCTGCTCACGGTAACTTTCATCCTGATTGAGGCCTCCAGCTTCCGCGTCAAGCTCCGGGCTGCCCTTGGGCCTAACCAGAAGGGCTTTCCGTCTCTTTCCAGGGTCGTCGATGATATCGAGCGGTATATGCAGGTGCAGACCGCAATCAGTCTGGCTACGGGAATTGTCGTTGGGACCTGGCTATTTATCCTCGGAATTGACTTTCCCGTTCTTTGGGGCCTCCTGGCATTTCTCCTCAATTTTGTGCCCTATCTGGGTGCCCTTATCGCCGCCATTCCTGCGATTTTCTTGGCCCTTATTCAGCTCGGGATAGGGCCCGCCATGTATGCGGCAGCAGGATATGTTGTCATTTTTTTGATAATCGGCAACGTAGTCCAGCCATGGCTCATGGGGCGGAGCCTCGGGCTGTCTACCCTGGTTGTCTTTGTCTCACTGGTTTTTTGGGGAGGCCTGCTCGGCCTCGTGGGCGTAGTCCTCGCCATACCCATTACCATGGCCCTGAAGCTTGCCCTCGAGGACAATGAGGGCACACGATGGATCGCGGTGCTACTGGGGCCGAAGCCCTCTCCGGGGGATGTGCCGCCAGTTGGGCAGAGGGAAACAGCGGGAGGATCGGATAAAGGTTGAATAAACGAGATGCCCGCCTCCCCGCAGCTACAGCTTCGGTTACCCTGACATTGGGTTGAAGGCAGCGGTCTAGACCGTTTTGTATACATTCATTGTTGCTTCCTTGTCACCCCCCACCGTTACGCTCTGGAAAGCTGTTGCAAC
>CAYQWO010000544.1:0-2921 GCA_964421095.1 uncultured Syntrophaceae bacterium | reverse complement strand
TCCCGAAGGCAATGATTGACAGGCCCCGTTAAAAAGCGTAAATTTCTTTCTGCAAGGATTTAGCCCATCAAGCTAAAATATTCCTCTTTACGAGATCCCAGAACCGCTTACAGGGCTGATTTTGGCCTTGAAAAAGGGGATTTAAGGCAAAAGAATGCCTTCTATTGGGACCTATCTGTTTGAAAATCAAAGAGTTGGCCTGGTCCGACCCAGGAGGCAGGAGGAGAGGCAATATAATGAGCCTCGTTTAAAAAGCGATCACGAAAGGAGAGAATGATGGAATTGAAAAACATAATTTATGAAAAGAAAGATTCCCTGGCCTGGATTACCCTAAACCGTCCTAACGTTCGCAATGCCCAGAATGACGATTTGCGGGCGGAGGTCCTCTGGGCTCTGGAGGACAGCCGGGATGACGACAATGTCCGCATAATCATAATCACCGGAGCCGGAGAAAAGGCCTTCAGCGCTGGCGCGGATATCAGCGAATTTCCCAAGAGGACGCCGGCCGATATTCTCCGGGGAAAAGGTAAGAAGAGGATCACGGACTTGCTCCGGGAAATTCCCAAGCCGGCAATCGCCATGGTCAATGGCCTGGCCCTGGGCGGCGGATGCGAAATGGCCATGGCTTGCGACATCATCATAGCCTCCGAAAATGCCCAGTTTGGCCAGCCGGAAATTAATGTCGGCGTAATCCCGGGGGCCGGGGGCACCCAGGTTCTTCCCCGGCTGGTCGGTGAAAAGAAAGCTAAAGAAATGGTCTTTACCGGGGCTTTTATTTCTGCGCAAGAAGCGTTGGCGCTGGGACTTATCAATAAAGTGGTCCCCCAGGAAAAATTGCGGGAGACGGTTATGGAGGTGGCCATGGCAATGCTCCGCCATAGCCCGATCATTCTGAAGCTGTGCAAGTTGGCCATTAACAAATCCTTCGACGTTCCGTTATCCGTCGGCCTGGATTATGAGCGGGACCTCTTTGCCATGTGCTTCGGCACAGAAGACCAGAAGGAAGGATCGAAGGCATTCCTGGAAAAGCGAAAGCCGCAATACAAAGGGAGATAGGCTCCCCCTTTTTGATGGAGGTACCCGAAATCCTGCAAGCTTTGGAAGCCTATTCACGTCAATATAGCCCTGCCCACTATCTTGACCGCTTCTATCCACGGGCAATCTTGATCCAAATTGGAAGGTGAAGATAGTATGAAAGACAGGACCTATCCGGAATTTAGTACGAATTACCCGCTGCTGCTCACGACCTTCATGAAAAGGCCGGTCAAGATTTATCCCCACGAGATCGGGATCGTTTACCGGAACCAGAGCACGGGTGAGTACCAACGCTTTACCTGGCTCGAGTGGTACAAGCGCACGTGCCGGCTGGCTAATGCATTGAAGACCCTTGGGGTAAAGGCCGGCAAACCCGGTGAACCCGGGGATCGGGTTGCTACGATCGCCCTCAATACCCACCGGCACTTAGAGCTCTATTATGCCGCCCCCTGCATCGGGGCCATGCTGCATCCCATCAACGTGCGGCTGGCCTCGGAGCACATTATCTATACGATTAACCATGCGGAGGATAAGGTCATATTCTTTGACGACCTTTTGCTGCCAATGATGGAACGGATCTACGATCAAATCAAAGACAAGGTGGAAAAATTTGTGTACCTGTCCGATAAACCGGGACTTCCCCAAACGAAAATAAAGCCTCTTTACGAGTATGAGGCTCTCCTGCGAGCGGAATCCGACAAATTTGAGTGGCCCTATCTGCATGAAGATACCTATGCCACTCTCTGTTACACCACGGCCACCACGGGTCTGCCAAAGGGTGCGATGTTCACGCATAGGGCTCTGTACCTCCAGACGATACACCTGTTCACCTATGCTTTTTTCAGTAATGATCCTAAAGCCAAATACCTGGGCGAGAACACCGTGCCGATGATGACCACCCCCCTGTTCCACATCCATGCCTGGTGCCAGCCCTTCCTCTATGTCTTTGCCGGGCAGAAGATCGTGCTTCCAGGGATGTTCACGGTGGATGGGTTTTGTGAGCTGGTCCAGACGGAGAAAGTAACGACTGTATCCGTGGTCCCGACCATCTTAGCCCTGCTCCTGGAATACAAAGATCTGGACAAGTACGATCTGAACAGCTTGATATCGGTCGGCGTCGGTGGCGGCGCCCTGCCCCTGGGATTGAAGGAAAAAATAGAGAAGCGGATCCCGGGGGTCAGCGCCGCTTCCGGTTACGGCATGACCGAAACCGCTCCGACAACAATCGTGGCTTTTGTCAAGAAATATATGAGAGATTGGCCCAAAGAGGAGCTGGATAAAGTGCGGGTTAAGACAGGCTTGCCTGTTCCCGGACTTGAGGTGGAAGTGGTAGACGAGAAAGGGAAACCTGTTCCCCATGATCATAAGACCCTGGGGGAGATTGTCATCCGCGGTCCCTGGGTGATGGAGAAGTACTACAAGAATCCGGAAAAGACCGCTGAGGTGTGGTATGACGGCTGGTTTCACACGGGTGACATGGCCACGGTAGATGAAGAGGATTTCATTGTCATTGCGGACAGGATGTCGGACGTCATTCGCAGCGGGTCCGAGATGGTTCCCACCGTATTACTGGAAAATCTGATCGCCATGGCGGAATTTATCCTCGAAGCAACAGTGGTCGGGGTGCCCGATGAGGTATGGGGAGAGAAGGCCCTGGCCCTCATAAAACTTGTCCCCGGAGCAAAAAAAACCGGAGAAGATCTGATTGCCTTCCTCAAGGCTGAAGGCGTAGATAAAGGTAAGATAACTAAATGGATGCTTCCGAAACTCGTGGCCATCGTCGACGACATACCCAAGACGAGTGTGGGAAAATACAACAAAAGAGAGATTAAGCAGAATCTTAATAAATATTTAGCCAAAGCCAAAGAAATAAAAAGAAGTTAAAT
>CAYQWO010000543.1:0-2922 GCA_964421095.1 uncultured Syntrophaceae bacterium | reverse complement strand
CCTGGCCATCTTTCACGGCCCCTTCAATCACACTTCGGGCCGCATGATTGACCGAACCGCCCCATGATTTTATATCCTGGTAGGAAATACCGTAGGCTTCCAGAAGCTGTCTCGTTCCCAATTCCCCCAGTCCCCCGACGGGGACGGTCAGGAGCTTCAAAGGGTATTTTTTTTCTTTGATCTGGTCCAGCGACGTGATCCCGCTCTTTTTGGTGATAATGACCCCCAGGTAATAATTGTCCATGCTGCCCACGAATCCGGCCAGGTTCTTCGTTGGCTGGGGAAAAGAAATGACCCCTTCTTTAGCCCAACGGTCCACGTTGGAGAAGGAGAAGCCGAGCTCTGCATCCCCCTTCTCAAGCATCTTGATATTGGCGATGGTCGCGGCTGTGGGCAGGATATCGCAGGACGCCCCGGGAATCTCCTTCTTAATAAGTTCCCCGACAGCGGCCCCATAAATGTACCAGGCACTTCCGAGGTCAGCAGAAGCGATACGAAAACTCATGGCTTTCGGAGCTTGCGCCTCTACCCCTGAATAGGAAGTAAATAGAAAGCCGATTGCCAAGAGAACGAACCACATTGAATGAGCATCCTTTACCCTTCTCATCGTCCTCCTCCTTTCTTTTTCGTCCCTTCTTTTAACTTGTGAGTAAATTTCATCGGGCTTTCGCCCCTGAATACCGATGCCGCATTCTAATAATCTACGGCCACTCTGTCAAGTTGATTGCCAGAGGTCCATTTCACCTTGCCAGGATTACTGTTTGATTACTTTTCTTTTGACACGTCCCGCCAATCCCTACTATATTTATTCCTGTATTGACTATTCTTAGGGGCCGACAATGTTTGAAGTGCGCAGGGCCGACATGCTGATTATCGGGGGCGGTGGGGCAGGCCTCCGAGCGGCCATTACCGCCGCGGAACTCGGGCAGCGAGTGATCCTGCTTAGCAAGGGGCCGCTTTCGCGCACAGGGATTACTCCGGTGGCGGGAGAAGGTGTGGAAGGGGCGGTCAATGAAGGGGACTCCGCTGAACTCCACTTTGAAGATACGGTGAAAGCAGGTCGCGGACTGGCGGATGAAAACCTGGTTCATGCCCTGGCCCAGGACTCCATTGCCCGGATTCATGACCTGGAAAGCTATGGGGCCAAATTCAAAAAGAACGCCGATGGCTCCTTTGCCACTTCTCTAAGGCCTGGCCAAACCCACTCCCGCAATCTTTTTATCATCGGAGGAGGTTATAGCCTGGCCGCCAATCTGTTTCGCAAAATTTGCCGACTGCCCAATATCCTTCTCATAGATGACGCCATGGTCATTAAACTTCTTCTCCAGGACGGCAAAGTTGCCGGGGCGATTTACCTGGATATACGAACGGGTGAAGTTCACGTAGCCAGTGCCCGCTCCACAATCATCGCCATCGGAGGATATGAAGAGCTGTGGCCGTTCACCGACACGCCGCCGGATACCACCGGTGAGGGGCTAGCCATGGCCTATCAGGCCGGAGCCCATCTCATAGACTTGGAAATGGTCCTTTACTACCCTGGAGTCGTGGTTTATCCCCCGGCGGCCCGGGGTTGGCTCGTGCAATACGAGTACATCCTCAACCCGGATATTTTGGACGGCAGAGTGCTGAATGGGAAAGGAGAAGTATTTATCCGGGGCTTCCCGGCGCGGGATGAATTCATGCGCGCCGTGCAGGATCAGGTGAAGCAGGGCACGGCGAGTCCTCACGGCGGATTTTATGTAGATTTATCCCAATCCCGTTATTCCCGGGAAGTGCTGACGGAAAGATTGGAATCGTGGCTCCACCAGTTTTCCAACCTGAACCAGGTGGGGATCGACTTGCGGAATCATAAGGTCGAGATGGCTCCGGCTGCCCACTATTGTTTAGGAGGTATAAAGATCGACGAATTCGGACGCACGAACATAGAAGGCCTGTTTGCCGCCGGGGAAGTAACGGGCAATGTTCATGGCGCCAACCGCATGTCCGGCAACGCCCTGTCCGAAACTCAGGTATTCGGCAATCGGGCCGCCCAGAAGGCCTGCGAATATGCCGCCAAAGCAGCGATCATTCCGGGGTCATACGAAACAGAAGTTTTCAACGAATACAAAACCATTAACGGCTGGAAAGCGAAAAAGGATAGAGGCCTGAGGCCGATTGGACTTAAGTCCAGACTGCAAGCTGTGATGGACCAATACGTCGGGTTGGAGCGGGATGAAGAAGGCCTGAACTGTGGGTTGGCGGAAGTTCGCAAACTCCGCGAGGATCTACTGCCGCTGCTCACCGTGGTTCCCACCCGGCGGTTTTGTTATGAAATCCAGGAAGCCTATGAAATCCGCGGAATGCTGGACTTGGCCGAAATCGTCATTCTTTCGGCCCTGGAGCGGAAAGAAACTCGGGGGCATCACTACAGATTGGATTATCCGCAGACCGATAAGAAACCTTATCATACCTCTATTCAGCTCATAAAAGGAGAGCATAAGATTACTACGATCCCAGTGACAAAATTAAAAAATTAGGATCATCTCCAAATTCGTTGAGGCACAGAGAATTGGCATCCGTAAATTGCACAGTTATCACAGGGGCCCGGAAGAAGAGTCATCTTGCTTGCAATCCTAAGGCGCACATTTCCTCTAGGATGGGGCGGGGGTTCCTTCCTATCTTCGGAACCTGGCTTTTCCGCCCCCGCTGCGCTTTGCGGAAGGACATCAAGGGGATTATGAGAAGCAATATCCTGCCGAGGCTTGCTGCGCAAGCTGCCTCTGCTTCCGGGCCCTTGCCAGGTTTTCATAAAATACTGGACCAGCTATTTTGGCGATGATCCAAAAATTAGAAATAGTTTGGCCACTCTGTGCTCTCCGTGACCTCTGTGGCTAAATAGTCTCAAAAGTTCGGAGGCTGGGCTTTGGAAATACGTCTGAAAAT
>CAYQWO010000542.1:0-2944 GCA_964421095.1 uncultured Syntrophaceae bacterium | reverse complement strand
TTAGCCTCCCTGATCAGCTTTGTGATTTTCGCTTTGTGGCTGGATGTACAGCTTCCCAGAGGAATTCTCGAAAAGATGCTCTTCTGATCCATCCAGGAAATAACCTCATAATCGCTATGAGGAGTTTTTTAGATGGACCTCTTCAGCAACCTCGTTTATGGCTTCTCTGTTGCCCTGCATCCGACCAACCTCCTCTACTGTTTCATCGGGGTCTTCATCGGCACACTCATCGGCGTTCTTCCGGGCATCGGCCCTGTGGGAGCCATGTCTCTCCTTCTGCCCACAACCCTGCATATTTCTCCTGTGGGGGCCATCATCATGTTGGCCGGGATCTATTACGGAGCCATGTACGGGGGGTCGACAACTTCCATTCTGCTAAATATCCCCGGTGAAGCAGCCTCGGTGGTCACTTGTCTGGAAGGGTACCAGATGGCCCTGCGGGGGAGAGCCGGACCGGCGCTGGGAATCTCTGCTTTTGGGTCTTTTATCGGGGGGACCGTCAGCATTGTGGGGTTGATGCTCGTCGCTCCCTCATTGGCTGAAGGTGCTTTGAAATTCGGCCCACCCGAGTACTTCAGCCTGATGGTCCTGGGCATGACCCTGCTCATTTATCTGGCATCGGGGTCGATCCCCAAGGCCTTGATGATGGCGGTCTTCGGCATTATTCTGGGACTCATCGGTATCGACCCACTGTCGGGGGCCCAGCGTTTTACCTTCGATATTTTGGAGTTGAATGATGGAATCGGCCTTGTCCCGATGGTGATGGGCCTCTTCGGTATATCCGAAGTCCTGCTCAACGTGGAACAGAGCTTGAGGCGGGAGATTTTCCAGACAAAGATCCGAGGCCTCCTTCCCACCTTACAGGATTGGAAGAACTCCACCGGGCCCATCACCCGGGGTTCTCTTTTGGGGTTCTTTTTGGGAATTCTTCCGGGTGGGGGCGCTTTGATCTCCTCCTTTGTATCTTACGCCATTGAAAAGAGAGTTTCCAAGAACCCCGAGAGATTTGGACAAGGGGCCATCGAAGGCGTGGCCGGGCCAGAGACGGCCAACAACTCGGCCACCGGCGGGGCCTTTATTCCGCTGCTCACCCTGGGAATCCCGGCCAATGTGGTCATGGCCTTGTTGTTGGGAGCCCTCCTGATCCACGGCATGCAGCCCGGCCCCATGCTGCTGAAGAATCATCCCGATCTTTTTTGGGGGGTGGTGACAAGTATGTATGTAGGGAATGGCCTGCTCCTCCTTTTAAACCTACCTCTCATCGGGTTGTGGGTGCAAGTCCTGAAGGTCCCCTACCGCCTCCTTTTCCCCTTAATCCTGCTCTTTTGTTTGATCGGAGCTTACAGTATTAATTACAGTGCTACAGACGTGCTGATCATGATCGGTTGCGGCGTATTGGGCTACTTGATGAAAAAATTCGAATACGAAGGAGCCCCCTTGGTGCTGGCATACGTCCTTGGCCCCATGCTGGAGATGGCCTTGCGGCAGTCCTTGACGATGTCGAACGGGAGTTTTTCCATTTTTTTTACGCGGCCGATCTCCGCCATTGGAATTGTTGCCGCGATCCTGCTGGTCGTTTCCCCTCTATTCCCATGGGTCAGGAAGAGAAGGCCAGCCGCGGGAAAATAAATATAAAAGGAGGTAAAAGTAATGAAAAGCCGGTTCTTTTTTGCCCTCACCTTTCCCATGATTCTGCTGCTGGGTTTTGTGGGTTTTGCCCGGGCAGATTATCCGGATCGTCCCCTCACCCTTATCGCCAACTATTCCGCGGGTGGAGGTGCGGACTTGAGCGCGCGGGCCTTGGCCAAGAAAGCAGAGAAAATTCTCGGTCAACCCATTGCCGTCGTGAACAAGGCTGGGGCGTCGGGTTCCATCGGCGTAGGGGCTCTGGCAGCCGCCAAACCAGACGGGTACACCATCGGGGTAACCTCTTATGGTCCCCTGACCATGGTTCCGCACATGAGCAGTGTTCCCTACAATCCCCTCAAGGACTTTGAGTACATCATGGGCTACGGTCGCTATATGTACGGCCCGTGCGTGCGCTCGGATTCTCCGTTTAAGACCCTGAAGGACCTCGTTCAATACGCCAAAGCGAATCCCGGGAAAATCAAGTTCAGCCACGTTGGTTTGTCTACCCCCAACCATTTTGGGATGGTTTACCTGGCGAAGGCGGAGGGGATCCAGTGGGAACCGGTTGTATTCAAGGAAACTCCGGCATGTGTCACGGCCTGCCTTGGGGGGCACGTGGACATCGTCTCTCAGAACCCCGCCGATGTTGTTCCTTACATCAAGGATGGAAGGCTCCGGCTGCTGGCCTCCTTCTCGGATATTCGCTGGGAGTGGGTTCCAGACGTGCCTACGGTGAGGGAACTCGGGTACAATTTTGATGTGGGCTCCTGGCTGGCCCTGGGGACTCCCAAGGGCGTTCCCCAGCCCATCGTGAATAAGCTCCGGGAGGCTTTCAAAAAGGCCATTGATGATCCCGAGTTCCTGGAGATCATGAAAAAAATCTACATTCCAGTGGCCTACCGCACTCCCGAAGAATACCAGAAGTTGGTGGAAGCTGGCTATAAAGAGAATGAAGCCATGATCATGGAACTGGGGCTGCATAAATTGCAGAAAAAGTAGAGACCGCATTCTTCCGGTGGGACTGGTGGTCCGAGAATCTACCGCTCCACCTTCGGGCGAGAGGGCCAACGAATCCGATGAAAGCCATCATTAAATTTGAGCCAGCTCCCGGGATCCGGGTGATGGATATGGAGATTCCCAGGCCGCAGCCGGGCGAAGTCCTCGTCCGGGTGGAGGCAGTGGGAATCTGCGGAAGCGATGTTCATATTTTCGAGTGGACCCCTGGTTATGAATTTCTCACCAGGTACTTTCCGCTGGTCCTGGGCTACGAATTCGCCGGAGAAATCGTCGAAGTGGGAGAGGGTGGGGGAAAAAT
>CAYQWO010000541.1:1316-2947 GCA_964421095.1 uncultured Syntrophaceae bacterium | reverse complement strand
GTCATCTCTTTCATGTCTCATTCCAGGGTTTTCATAAAACTTTTGACAATATCAACAAAGTATTGTCAAATTTAACCACAGAGGTCGCAGAGAAATTTTTTATTTTCCATGAGTTGTAAAATATTTGTTTCCCTTTAATGCCGCGAGAACTTTTTCCGGAGTAATCGGAAGGTCCCGGAGGCGAATTCCCACCGCATCAAAGATGGCGTTGGCGATCGCGGGGGCTGTGGGAGCGGCTGCCGGCTCGCCAATTCCCTTGGCGCCAAAGGGACCCTCCGGGTGACCGGATTCCACGAGCATGGAAACGATCACCGGCAGGTCCAGCATTGTGGCCACCTTGTAGTCCGCCAGGCTGTCATTCAATATCCGGCCCTTTTCCATCTTGAACTCTTCAAAAAGAGTGTTGGAGAGGCCCATCACGACCGCCCCTTCGATCTGCTGCTCACACAGAACCGGGTTGATCGCTCGCCCCACGTCATGGGCAGCGGCGATTTTCAGCACTTTCACCGTCCCGGTTTCCACATCGACCTACCTCGGCAGCGTGGGTAGCAAACATCCAGAAGATGCTGCTTAGGCCTTCCCGCCCGGGTGAGGCTGCCAGGAGGGAGGATTGAGCCGGAGAGTAATGCCCCTCTCCCAATATCGATCCCCCCTTTCCGCCAAACATTTTGCCCAGAAGGGCTGGTAACGTGAGCAGTTCTTTACCGCCTTCAGCAAGGATCTTGCCGTCGGAGAGATTCAGGCGGCGGGGATCTATCTCGAGTGTCTTTCCAGCAAAGTCCAAGATTTTTTGTCGTACTTTTTGCCCTGCTTGACGGATGGCGTTGCCCATGTGGTAAGTAGTCCGGCTGGAAGCAACGGCAAAGTCAAAAGGCGTATACCGCGTATCAGGGTTAGGAACGGAGATAGAAGAGAGGGGGACACCGATAGTTTCGGCGGCAATCTGGGCCAGGACCGTCTTCTGCCCAGCACCGACCTCGGGGGCCCCGCAAAGCAATGTCACACTTCCGTCGTGGTGGGCTCTGATAAGGCAGAAGGAATCCGTAGGGGTCGCAGTCGGCTTCAGCATTGTGGCGATCCCCTTTCCGCGGAATTTGCTGCCCTTTGGTTTGGGTTTGGGCTGACCCCAGCCAATTGCCCGGCTCGTCTTTTCCAAAGTCTCCATCAAACCTACCTGGTTCAAAATCTGCCCGTTGATATACTGGTCACCATCCACATAGGCATTTTTCAGGCGGATCTCCAGGGGATCGATTCCCAGCTTCTCGGCGATGATATCCATCTGGACCTCGCAGGCCCAGGTCACTTGAGTCGTGCCAAATCCCCGGTAGGCGCCACCGATCTCTTTATTGGTATAGACCAGACGCGACCACAACTCCAGGTTAGGGATCCGGTAAGGGCCGAAGATGGTCAACACTCCGCGAAAAGCCACGTCCGGCCCCAGTGAGGAATAGGCCCCGTTATCCCAAATGACTTCGGCCCGGCGGGCCGTAAAAAGTCCATCCCGCCTGACCCCGGTCTTAAGCTTCGCAAAAACTGCATGGCGCGTCTGAGAAGCGGTCAGCTCTTCCTCGCGGGAAAAGACAACCTTGACGGGCCTTCCCTTGGAAAACTTCGCGAGGGCCACGGCCACG
>CAYQWO010000541.1:0-1216 GCA_964421095.1 uncultured Syntrophaceae bacterium | reverse complement strand
CGCCGAACCATACATACGTTCGTCCCCGGAACCACCTGATATATACTCGACCGCACATACTCCCCTAAACCCGGATGAAGTATCGGCGCCCCCTCCAGTAACGCCTCGCGCGGATCAAATACTGCCGGCAGCTCCTCATACTCCACCCGAATCATCTGCAAGGCCTCCTGCGCCTCTAACTCACTCTCCGCCGCCACCGCCGCCACCGGCTCCCCAACAAACCGCGCCCGGTCCACCGCCAGAAATGGCTGATCCTTGATCATCGCTCCGAAGGTATATGGCACTTCCTTTCCAGTCACCACCACCTTTACCCCGGAAGCCTTCTTCGCCTCCACCGTATCTATATTCACAATCCGCGCATGCGCATAGGGACTCCGCAACACCGCCCCGTACAACATCCCCGGCAACTCCACATCCACACCATATACCGCCCGCCCCGTCACCTTCTCCAACCCGTCCAGCCGGGGTACCGACCTCCCCACATATCGGGTCTCCATCCCTCTACCTCTTCCCTCCCATCTTTTCCCCAGCGGCCTTCACGGCCTCCACAATCTTCTTATAGGAACCACACCGGCACAAAACCCCGGACAAGGCCCTCTTGATCTCCTCCTCCCCGGCCCCGGGAAGCCAGTCCAATAAGGCTTTCGCACTCATCACCATCGCCGGCGTGCAAAAACCACACTGCACCGCCCCCTTCTCCAAAAAGGCCTCCTGCAAGGGATGCAACCCTCCCTCTCCCCCCAAACCCTCTATCGTTAACACGTGCCGTCCATTCGCATCCACCGCCAACACCAAACAGGAATTGACCGGAACCCCCTCAACCAATACAATACACGTCCCGCAATCCCCGATTCCACAACCCTCCTTTGTCCCCGTCAAATGCAACCTCTCCCGCAAAACCTCCACCAACGTCTCCTGCGGACCCACCTCCAACTTGTAACGCTCCCCATTCACCACCAAATCAATCGGTACCTTCACGCCTTCCCTCCTTCCGCCAACCATAAAGCCCTGGCCAACGCCCGATACGTCAGTACCTGCACCATCTCCCTCCGGTACGAACTACTCGCCCGCATGTCACTGATCGGAAAACAATCTGCCGCCGCAGCCCGAGCCGCCTCCCGCATCCGCTCCTCCGTCAATGAACCCGAAAGCAATACCTCCTCCGCCCCTGTCTCTTATACACATCTCCGAGCCCACGAGACCGTACTAGATCTCG
>CAYQWO010000540.1:2446-2962 GCA_964421095.1 uncultured Syntrophaceae bacterium | reverse complement strand
GTCGGCAGCGTCAGATGTGTATAAGAGACAGGGCGAAGATCGCCTCGTTTCCGTGTTTCTGCTTCACGTCGGCGATCACCTGCGCTGCCAGGTCCAGGGCCGTATCCCACGGGACCGGCACGAACGGCTCGGACCCGCGCTGGTTATCGCCCGATCGCGGTCCGTGCCGGAGCCACCCCATGCGCACCATGGGCTGGGTGATGCGGCAAGCGTCGTTCAGGGTTCCGGCCATGGAGCGGCCGATGGGCGAGGGATGGGGGTCGAGCTCGAAAGGATGCAGTTGCACGACCCGCCCAGCGTTGGTCTCCACCCGGTATGCCCCCCAGTGGGTGGCTACCAGGGGCAGGGCTTGCTTTTCACGGATTGTCATGTTCACCTCCCGGGCGCGCCTGCGGCGCTTTCCCGATGCTCACGTCATCCGCCCCGGCGCACACCCGGAGCAACCGTAGTATGAGCCGGGATTTTGTTTATTCGGTATTCCCCCAATCAAAGCCCTTTGCTCATTGAGCCAATCCG
>CAYQWO010000540.1:0-2436 GCA_964421095.1 uncultured Syntrophaceae bacterium | reverse complement strand
GGATTGAGCAGCTTCAAGGTCGAGCCGAGCTTCGCTGGAGCCCCGCGCTGGCACAGGGTTTCTGCCTTCTTGTCGTCCAGACCGCCCATCCGATAGCCGTCGTAGAGGGGGCAGCGAAGGTTCCGGAAAACGATCGACGTTGGGGTCACACCGGCCAGTTCCGACTCGATCCCGATACCGAGGTTGCTCTCCTGCAGGATATTCCCAAGTTTTTGAAGATCCGGCCTTTCTTTCCCGAGCTTCTCTTGGATCAGCTTTCCCGCCGTGATCCCCAGCCGCTCGTGGGCCTCAACATGCAGGGCGAGGGCTTTTTCCATTCCCACCTCCCTGGCTACGAGATCAAAAAGCGCACCATAGAGTCCGAACACCTTCTTCGTCGCCTGGTAAAGCTCTTCTCGCAGCATCTCTTTGCCCTCCTTATTTATAGAAGCAGGTTTTCCCCTTCTCGTGAGCGATGACCGTCAACAGCTTGCTGTAGGTCTCCGGGGGAACCACCACCTGCTCCTCCGCCACGCGCTCCAACTTTATGGACTTCGCAGGGCACGCGGACACACAAAGCCCGCAGCCGATGCAGCGGGCCGGATTGCGGATCGCTTTCTGATTTGCGTCCAGGGAGAGGGCTTCCATGGGACAGATCTCCAAACAGGACTCACAGCCGGTGCACGGTTCGGTGTCGATCACCGGCACGAAGTTCGATTTGGCCAGGGCATTGGGTATCTGTAGCTCGTAGACCGCCCGCAGAGCATGGCAGCAGCAGGGGCAACACTGGCAGAGGCCGCCCGGTTTCTGCACATTTAGCCAGGCGCTACGCACCAGGCCGGCCTCTTCCCCCCTTTTGATCGCCTGCAAGGCATCGTCCACGCTGGCCTCTTTGCCGAAGCCTCGCTCGATGAAGTACTCCGCCGCCGGGGACAACCAGATGCATACGTCCTCATGCGGCCTTTGACAACCCCTGCCAATCAGCTTGCTATGTTTGCGGCAGATGCAGTCAGCCAGCGCGATCTTCTTCGCGTCTTTGACGATCTGTGATGCCACTTCAAAGGGGTAAACCTTCAACGCGCCCGGGACGTTCTTTTCAACCGCAACGACCCTAATCGGCGGTGTAGAGGAACGGTACATCTCCTTCGCCTGGCAGGGGTAATAGGCTTCACAGTCTTCGGCAAACTCCTTATCCATCCTGTTCACCTGAAATTCCCATACCCCGGGGATATAGGGCACCAGCAGATAGCTTCGATTGTTCTTCTCCCCCAGGGTTAAGATCTGCCCCTTATCGGCCATCCTTTCCAGAAGGGAGGCCAATTCAGCAGTGTCCTTCCCCAATTTTTCGGCAAGCGACTTTGCCGTCTCCGGCCTCGGTGTCAGGTGGAGGGCCATCTCCGCCTCTTCCTCGCTGAACAACCTCTCCAGTATTCTCAGCTCTACCTCGCTCTCCGTCTCCGGAAAACCCAACGGATGCTTGTGAAGATGGCTGCGCAGCTTCCTGTAGACCTCTTTGTGCATGGTTGCCTCCTTTCCAGGAAGGCCTGAAGGTAATGATTCTTTGAGGACTGGTTATTCCCCGCTTCCATTCCGTATGGATGGTTTTTCTACCGGAGCCCGGGTCACCGCCTCCACCGCAGTGCTGGGGGTAATCATCGAAAATTTTCGCCACAAGCCGATTCATGACTTCCTCCAGAGAGTACGGGCAGTAATCAATACACGAGTTCACCGTATCCCTTAGATCAAATTCCAACTGATACATAAAAACGTAGATGCGTAAACACCTAAATGCTAGCCCGCAATTCAGCTTTGATACATTTACGCATCGATGCCTAAGTTCAGTTATTTATTTATGATGGCCACGGGACGGACCCAGCCAGCACTGGCGGATTTAATTTTGACCGGGAAACAGATGAGGGTAAACCCGTGAGAAGGAAGTTTGTGTAAATTGGCCATCTTCTCGATATGCAAATATTCCTTCTCGATTCCGGCGAAGTGCGCAGCCCAGAGGATAGTCGCGTCCTTTTTCTCGGCAAATTCTTTCTTAAGAAGGGGGAGGGGGCGGTCCCAGCTCCAGGCGTCAATCCCCACGACCTTTACCCCGTGGTCCAAAAGCCAGAGAGTTGATTCGCGGCCCATTCCGCAGCCTTTGACCAGGTACTCGGGCTTTCCCCAGTAACGATCCGCGCCGGTCATGATCAGGACGATATCCCGCGCTTTAATCCGATAGCGAATTTTTTTGAGCGCCTTTTCCAGGTCCTCAGCCGTAATTAGAGTACCATCCTTCTTCCGCCGGAAATCTAGGACCACTCCGTTTCCGTAACACCACTCTAACGGAATTTGGTCAATAGTTTTGGCCTTTCTCCCTTCAGAAATAGGGGCATAGTGCCAGGGAGCGTCCAGATGAGTCCCGGAGTGGGTGCTCAGAATCACCCTTTCTACAGCCCAGCCCAGGCC
>CAYQWO010000539.1:0-2984 GCA_964421095.1 uncultured Syntrophaceae bacterium | reverse complement strand
TATTTGTGCCCATGGGCAAAATTTGGAATGTGTAGGATTCCGTAAATGAGGGTCAAGCCGAGGGCAACCAGGGAGTAAACAGCCCCCAGCATAATTCCGTTAACAAATTGTTGAAAAAAGAGGACCATTGTTTACTTTCTGTTATGGTTCGGTTATGGATAACCTATGAAGGTTCCTGTTTCCTTTTGATCCGTGGTCAAATCTTCATCCGCAACCTAATTTTAATATCGAATCCCAAAAGGCTCTGTCCACTTGCCTCCAACAACTTCTGTTCCGTAGGTGATACGCAACTGGGCTCCGTTATCCCGTAGTCCATATACCCCTGTAGGCGCCAGTGTCCCTCGCTTTTCCAGAGGAAATACCTGAGGCATGGCGGCGCGGATCTTCTGCACTTCGGAGGTCGTCCCTGCGATTTCCATGGCATAGGCCAGAATATATAGGCTCTCATAGTGGCTGGCGGACTCGAACGTCGAGACCTCTGCCTCACCGAATCGCTTTTGGTAAGCCTTGCCGAAAGCCGGGGCATCCTTAATCGGCCGGTTTGTAAGAGGGGTAACAGCGATTGTCCCTTCCAACTTCTCGACGGGAACCACTTTGATCATCTCATCCAGCTTCGCCTGGTCCCCCAGGATGAACTTCCCCTGATAGCCCAGTTCTCGGGCTTGCTTGACAATCAGTCCTGCCGGTTCTGAGGCGCCGATGAGGAGGATGGCATCCGGCTTGCCGGCAATCACCTTCGTCAGGTGAGTGTAAAAATCCGTCTCCTTCATGTAGTCGGCAGAGCTCACATCGGTAAGCACTCCTCCCCGCTTGGCCCATTCTTCCTTGAAAATATCCATCCAGATCTTGGCATACTCATGTACCCCTGGAATAGCGGCGACCTTTTTAATCCCCCGCTCTTTGGCCTTATCGCTGAAGGCGGAGGCATACGCCCGTATATCCGGCGGCATGCGGATGATAAGCTTATTACCCATTTCTACGGTTTTAGGGTGGGTGGTATATCCCATGACAATAAACCCGTCTTTTTCGTTGAAATTCATCATGGCCAGGATGCCGCCGCTATGAGGGCAGAAGACCGCCGGGACTTTATCCAGCGAGGTCATACGGCGGGCATTCTGCGCGGTGAGATCGGGTTTGTACCGATCGTCCAGGGAGACCAATTCGATCTTATAGTTCTTCCCAGCCACAGTTATCCCGCCCTTTGCGTTGATCTCCTCCATGGCCATGACCATGCCTGCTTCGCAGTTTTTCCCGTACTTTGCGGCCCCTCCGCTTAACGGGCCGGAGTAACCAATATTGACCACATCGGCTCCCCACGCCGTAACAGTGATAAACAGGGCAATGACCATCACGACACCCAAGATAACTCCCATGTTTTCCTTTTTCATATTTGTCTCCTTTTCAAAAAATTTTAATACCCGATTCTTTCCTTGAACAAATCTGGCGATCTGAAGCTCAATCACTTATCGCTCTTCCAGAGATTTCTACCAACCTATCTCCAAAGAGCTGCTCCCTCCCTTTTTGATGGGACAAGAATGGCCGAGTTTCATTAGAGGCTCAGTACCGAATGGGAAATGGCTCGCCCAATTTGCCTCCGATGACTTCTGTTCCGTAGGCGATGCGTAACTCGGCTCCATTTTCCCTCAGGGCAAAAATACCCGAGGGGGTGAGCATTCCCCGTTTCTCCAGAGGGAATACCTGGGGCATGGCTGCTCGAATCTTCCGGACATCGGAGATTGTACCCGCCATCTCCATGGCATAAACGAGAAGGCCAAGGCTCTCATAAAGCTGGGCCGTCTCGCTCGTGCAAGCTTCCTCCTCGCCAAATCGCTTTTTATAGGCTTTGGTAAAAATCGGCGCATCTTTAATCGGCCGGTCGTAGATGGGCGTGAGGCCGATGGACCCCTCCAGCTTATCTATGGGCACAATCTTGACCATCTCTTCCAGCTTGGCCTGTTCCGCCAAGATAAATCGGCCCTTAAACCCAAGTTCCCGGGCCTGCTTGACTATAAGCGCCGCCGGCTCTGAGGCGCCAACAAGGAGGATGGCATCCGGGTTGCCTGCGATGACTTTGGTAAGATGCGTGTAAAAATCCGTTTCTTTCATGTAATCGGCCGAGCTCACATCACTAATTACCCCGCCTCGCTTGGCCCATTCTTCTTTGAAAATATCCATCCAGATCTTGGCATATTCATGGACGCCAGGGACCGCGGCCACTTTCTTGACCCCCCGCTCCTTGGCCCGATCGATGAATGCGGACGCGTAAGCCCGGATATCGGGAGGAATTCGGATGATCAGTTTGTTTCCCATTTCCACAATTTTGGGATGTGTGCTGTATCCCATGACGATGAAGTCTTCTTTCTCGTTGAAGTTCATCATGGCCAGGATGCCACCGCTGTGAGGGCAGAAGACCGAAGGGACTTTGTCCAGCGAGACCATGCGCCGTGCGTTCTGCACGGTGAGATCGGGTTTGTACCGATCGTCGAGGGAAATGATTTCAATCTTATATTTCTTCCCGGCCACAGTTATCCCGCCCTTGGCGTTGATCTCCTCCATGGCCATAACCATGCCGTCCAGACAGTTTTTCCCGTACTTCGCCGCCCCCCCGCTCAAAGGACCCGAGAAGCCAATCTTGATCACCTCTGCTCCCCAGGCAGGGACGGTTAGGAAAAGACCCAGGAAAACAATGCCCAATAGAATCCTCTTCGTTTTACTTTTCATGGCTTCCTCCTTTATGGTTTTTTACCTCCGAACGAATCGCTATCGAGTTTTCTCCCCTTTCTCCTTCCTCCAAGGGACAGGGTTCAGGCACGTCATGTCCCCAAATAGGCATGTTTAACTTTTTCTTCGTTCAAGAGAGCTTGGCTGGGACCGGCCAAGACGATTTTCCCAGTCTCCATGACGTAACCTCGATGTGCAATGTGTAAAGCCTGTGAAGCATTCTGCTCAACCAGAAAGATCGTCGTCTGGCGCTTGTTGATATC
>CAYQWO010000538.1:1004-2989 GCA_964421095.1 uncultured Syntrophaceae bacterium | reverse complement strand
CAGCGCAGCACCGCCTGCCATCCTCTCCGCCATCCACCAGGCTATCGGCGTTTGGGTCACGCATTATCCAGCGACACCCGAGCGCATCCTCAGGGCGCTGGAAGCCCGGAAGGCCAAAGGCTAAGCCCCTTCCCCAGCGCCTTGAAACAGGGCTTTCCTTTTCGCCTTCCGGGAGGAGCCAGTAAAGACTCTGAGTGGGATCCTACCTTCATCCCTCCGGGGCATTCGGGTATCTTTGACCAAGCTAAAGGGGGCCCATAGATTCTTCTCATTGTCCCCTGCTTCAGGTTCGGCGGTTATTTAATCCTCCAACAGGTTCTGAAAGAAAATTTTTGCCGATCGTTCTTGCGCCGGTAGTAGTCTTTTTCCCAGTAATTTCTTGCAAGGTTTCAACGATTTTGAGTATAATGATATCACTCATACTGGAAGGGTGGAATTTACCTTTCCAAATATGCATATATGCAGAAAGGAGGGAAGTCAACAAGGATAAGGATGATCATGGTTCTTCCATTGGCGCTTGGTTTCAATAATTGACCCAATACAACCATCCTGAGGAGCATCTTCTTATCACCCAAAATTTGAGAGGAGGGCGGGCAATGGAATGGAGATTCGAAAAAAAGGTAAGCGTGGTGGCTTTTATGTTTTGTTTTACGGCCTTGATCCTGCTATGGGCCTTTGCGGAGTCTGCCGCCCAAACCAAGCAGGAGATCCGAATTGGCTTTTTGGCTCCGCTTACCGGACCTATGGCCAAGCCGGGGGAGGAGGTCCTCAACGGCAACAAGCTCTTCTGGGAGCAAGCAGGTTATAAAGCAGGGGGGCGCAGTGTGCGTGTAATCTTCGCTGACACCGCTTGTAACCCCGATAACGCCATTACCCAGAGCCGTCGTCTTATCCAAGTAGATAAGGTTCACTTCCTTACCGGACCGATATGCGGGCACGAGGGGCCGGCAGCCGCACAGGTCAGCAATGAGACAGGGGTGCCGCTGATCATGGACCCCGCCGGACCGGACATTGCTACCAAGTGGAACCGTGTGCCGACAGTCGTCCGGACGGCCCTCTCCGCGAGCCAAATTGGCCACCCCTTCGGCGAATATCTCTATAAGGAATTGGGTGTGCGGAATGCCACCTGGATAAGCCAGACTATACTTGGGGCCATGAGGTCACGCTGGGAGCCAAAAGAACCTTTGAAGCCGCCGGAGGAAAAGTCGCCAAGATCCTTTGGACCCCCATAGGGACGGCAGACTACGGACCATTGCTGGGTGCCATTCCACCGGACACGGACGGGGTCATCGCCGTCGTGGTGGGAGCTGACCGTATTCGCCTGTTCCAGCAATGGTTCAACTTCGGCTTCGACCGCAAGTACAAGATCTACGGCCAGTACTGGCTGCACGCCGATGTCCTTCCACAGGTGGACGATCGGGCGATTGGCCTCATCAGCAAATGCCTCACTTATTCCCCAGGGATTGACACTCCGGAGAATAGGGCCTTCGTGAATGCCTTTGCCAAGAAGCACAAGGCGCTTCCATCTTGGATGGCCGAGACTGCCTACACTTCCGCTCTTTGGCAGAAGACAGCGATCGATGCGATCAAAGGGAACGTAGAGGACAAGAAGGCCTTTCTCCAGGCCATTCGGAAGGCCAAGATTAATGCCCCGCGTGGCCCGCTCAGAATGGATGAATATGACAACCCGATCCAGAACGTTTATGTTTCCAAGATCGCGAAAGTGAAACACCCGATTCTCGGTGAAGTCCTGACGAGCTTTCCGATTAAGACCTATACCGGGGTCTCCCAGTTCTGGACATGGACCCCCAAAGAATTTCTGGCGGGCTCACCGTACAAACGATGATGGCCCAGTCTGAATGACCTGGATTTCCTCGTTGAGAGGGCCCAGAGAAATACTCTGTACTGCGAATGGTCAAACTGGCCTGAGTTTCGTAAAGAATTTTTGTCAATTTTAGGCACTTTAGGCATTTTAGGCACTATGT